>JACQNT010000048.1 GCA_016202915.1 Acidobacteriota bacterium | reverse complement strand
GCCAGAGGATCGCGCGCCGCGCCGGAGCGCGCCGGCGACCCGCCGCCCGGCGCCGCCGCGGAGCGCCTCAAGGCTTCGGCCGCCCGCTACCTCCGCCCGGAGGCCTGGATCGTGGTCAAGGTCGGCCCCCCCTCCCGATGACCCCGCGGGTCCGGCGTCAGGGCCCGCGACGCGTGAACGCGCCGCTCCGCCCCCCGCGCTTGCGGAGCAGACGGATGCGGCCCAGGGTCATCCGCCGATCGAGCGCCTTGGCCATGTCGTAGATCGTCAGGAGCGCCACGGCCACGGCGACCAGCGCCTCCATCTCGACGCCGGTGCTCCAGCGGGCGCGCGCCGTCGCCTCCACCTGCACCGCGCGCCTGCGGCCGTCGTACCGCAGGCGCACCTCCACGTGCTCGAGCGGGACCGCGTGGCAGAGCGGGATCAGGTCGGCGGTCCGCTTGGCGGCGGCGATTCCGGCCGCGCGCGCCAGCGCCGCCGCGTCGCCCTTGGCGAGCGAGCCGGAGCGCAGGGCGGCGAAGGCGGCGGCGCCCATGGAGATCCAGCCGGCGGCGACCGCCTCGCGCAGGGACCAGGGCTTGGGGCTGACATCCACCATGCGCGCGCGGCCGCGCGCGTCGAGATGCGTGAGACCCCGGGCCCGGCCGCGCGCCGCCACGACCCCAAGACGCCTCATGAGCTCCCACCCAGGATCGCCTCGGCGCGCGCGAAATCCGCGGGCGTATTGACGTTCAGGAAAACCGCCGCGCCGCCGAAGGGCCGCAGGTCCTCCTCCTCGAGGATCCTGTGCCGCACCTCGTGCAGGAAGCCGTGGACCTCCAGGCGGCCGGAGCGGATCCGCCCGTCGATCGCCGGCAGGCAGGCGGTCGTGTAGGCCGCGGCCAGGACCTGCAGCTCGCCCCCGACGCGGGGCACGACCGCCTCGTACTCCTCGGCCTCGCCCACCAGACGGCGGAGGAGGCCGGGCGGGAGAAGAGGCAGGTCGCAGGCCAGGGCGACGGCCCTCCTGGTGCCGCAGACGCGCAACCCGTGCGCCAAGGCGGGGAGAGGGCCCGACGCGCTCGCGCCGTCCGCCGTCTCGTCCGCCCAGCGCGCCCCGCCGGCATCGATCCCGGGGCGGGGCGCGCCGACGATCAGCGGCTCGCCTCCCGCCGAGCGCACCAACTCGACGGCCCTCTCCAGGAGCGTCCGGCCGCCGAGGCGCGCCAGCGCCTTGTCGCGTCCCATCCTGCTGCCGCGCCCTCCCGCGAGGACGAGACCGGTCCACACGCGCGCAGGATACCATGTACAATCGCGACCGGAGAACCGAGCCGTGTCCTCCCGCCCGACCATCGCCGCACCCGCCGGAAACCGCGCCTACACCCGCGTCCTGCGGCGCTTCGTGCGCCTCGGGGCGCGCGACGAGGTGGGGCGCCTGCTGGACCGCATGCACCCCGCGGACGTCGTGACGATCCTCAAGACGCTGGCCCCGGCCGAACGCAAGTCCTTCATCGACCATCTCCTGGCGCACGAGCGCGCCGGGCCCGTCCTGGCCGGGCTGCCCGAGACGCTGGTCGGAGAGATCCTGGCGCAGGTCAGCGACGAGAGGATCACCGCCCTGGTCGCCCGCCAGCCTCCCGACGAGGCCGCCGATCTCCTGGGCCTGCTCCCGGAGGGGCGCGCGGACGCGATCCTGAAGCTGCTCGACGAGACCACGGCGGCCACCCTGGACCGCCTGATGACCTACGGCCGGGACACGGTCGGCGGCATGATGACCACGCGCTTCCTGGCGCTCGAGCGGCGCACCAGCGTGAGCGAGGCGATCGCGCGCATCCGCGGCGAGCCGGACGCGGAGATGGTGTTCTACCTGTACGTCGTGGACGAGTTCGGGCGCCTGGAGGGGGTCGTCTCCCTCCGCCAGCTGGTCCTGGCGCGCGCCGATGAGGAGCTGCACGCGATCATGAACCCCAAGGTCATCCGCGTGCGCCCCGACCAGCCGCGCGCCGACGTGGCCGACGTGATCTCCCGCTACAACCTGCTCGCCGTGCCGGTGGTGGACGCCGGGAACGCGCTCGTGGGCATCGTCACCGTGGACGACGCGATCGACGCGCTCGCCGACGAGACGACGCGGGAGATGTACCGCATGGCCGGCCTCCACACCGAGGACCGGGTCAGCAGCCCCGCCCTGCATTCCGTGCGCCGGCGGCTCCCGTGGATGGTGATGAACCTCGGGACCGCCCTCCTGGCGTCCTGGGTCGTGTGGCTGTTCGAGGCCTCCATCGAGCAGGTGGTGGCCCTGGCGACGTTCATGCCGATCGTCGCCGGGATGGGGGGGAACGGCGCGACCCAGACGCTCACCGTGGTGATCCGCGGCATCGCGCTGGGCGACCTCGATTTCAGCTCGGCGCGCCGCACCATCCTGAAGGAGGTGGGCGTGGGCGCGTCGATCGGCGTCGCCACCGGCGTCCTGATGGCCCTCGTCGCCACCGTGTGGAAGGGGAACCCGATGCTCGGACTGGTCATCGGCCTCGCCATGATCATCAACCTGTTCGTCGCCGGCTTCGCGGGGGCGGCCGTCCCCGTCGTCTTCAAGCGGCTGGGCCTGGACCCGGCCGTGGGCTCGGGCGTGTTCGTCACCACCTTCACCGACTGCCTCGGCTTCCTGTCGTTCCTCGGGCTCGCCACGCTGCTCCTCAACTACCTCGTATAATGGGGGCGCCATGCGCGAGCCGCCCCCCGGCGACGATCTCCGCTCCGATCGCGACGTCCCCGAGGACATCCGCTACGATCCCGACCTGGCCGTGCACGAGCCGATGCGGCCGCCGGAAAGCCCGATCGCGCCATCGCGGCGCCGCTCGCCGCTGCTGCTGCTGGCGCTGGCGCTCCCCGCTCTGGCCATCGTGGTGTACGCCCTGTTCGGCCTGATCGCGAACGAAGGAAAGTCCTCCGCCGACTGCCTGGACGAGATCCGACTGCGCCGGGGTGGGGCCTGGCAGGCCGCCCTCGAGCTGTCGCGGCTCCTGCCGTTCGAGGATCCGTCGCGGCGCAACGCCCGCTTCGTGCCGCAGCTCCTCGCGCTGTTCGAGGCCGCGCGCGACGACGACCCGCGCCTGCGGCGCTACCTGGCGCTGGCGCTCCGGGAGCTGCGCGACACGCGCGCCGCCGGGCCCCTGCTCGCGGCCCTGCGCGACCCCGACCTCCTGACGCGCATCTACGCCGCCTGGGCACTGGGAGCGATCGGCGATCCGCAGGCGGCGGAGGGGCTCGTCCCGCTGCTCCAGGACGAGGAGGCCGACCTGCGCAAGGTGGCGGCCTTCGCCCTCGGAGCGCTGCGGGACTGGGGCGCCGCGGGCGCCCGGGTCGCCCCGGCGCTGCGGGGGACCCTGAACGACCCGGTCGAGGACGTGGCCTGGAACGCCGCCCTGGCACTCGCCCGACAGGGGGACGCCGCCGGCCTGCCGCTGCTCCGCCGGATGCTCGATCGCGGCTACCTTGCGGGGGTGCGGCGCCCCGACGAGAACGGCATCGCGCGCCGTCTCACGGAGTCGCAGAAGGAAGAGGCGATGCTCAACGCCCTGAAATCGCTGGCCCTGCTGCGCGATCGCGGCCCTCTCGAGACCGTCCGGAGCCTGCGTGATGCCGATCCGAGCCTGAAGGTGCGCCAGGCCGCAGCCGAAACTCTCGCGGCGCTCGAAGATGCGTCCGATCGCTGAGACATCCTCAGTTTGGGGCGCAGGCCCTCTCTCAGGCATCCCCTTCATGCCTGTACCAGCGGCTGGCCTGAAGGTGCTGAAGGAGCCGCAGAGTGAGGCGCCGTGCCCTGCGCCCGACGGACCGTGCGAGACCGAGCGCCGGGGACCCGACGCGCGGGGTGCAGCGCGGCGGGCGCAGGGTGGGCGCCTCAAACTGGGGATACCTCAGGCACGATCGGTATTGACAGTGCCCGCCCGTTCAGTTGAAGATACGTCCTTTTTCGGAACACGCCCCGCACTAGCACGTCCGGCTGTACGGCAGGCTTTCAGGTGACGCGGGGATGGTTGTGATTTTTTTCACGAACTGGGAGGCACGATGAGCGACGAGAGCGGCGGGCAGGCGCCGGGGGCGACCGCGCCCGCCCCGGATCCGGCCGCGCCCGGCGCGCCGCGCGCCTTCGCCACCCCGGTCCGCTCCGAGGCGTACAAGGCCTCGGGGGCGGCGGCCTCCGCGAAGCAGACGGAGGGGGTTCCTCCCACCGCTCCCGGGGCTCCGGCGGCAACGGCGCAGGCATCCGGCCGGACGGCCGCCCAGCCCGGGCCGGCGCCCGCTCCGGTGACCCGGCGCGGCTTCCTGTCGACCCTCGGCGTGGCCTGGACCTCCTTCGCGGCCGCCTGCGCCGCCGGAGCGGTTGCCACCAACCGCTTCATGTTTCCCAACGTGCTGTTCGAGCCGCCGCAGACCTTCAAGGCGGGCTTCCCTTCCGAGTTCCTGACCGGGATGGTGGACACCCGTTTCAAGGAGAGCTACGGCGTGTTCATCGTGCGCGAGGAGACCGGCGAGATCTACGCGCTCAAGGCCGTGTGCACCCACCTCGGGTGCACGCCCAACTGGCTGGAGGCCGAGAACAAGATCAAGTGCCCCTGCCACGGCAGCGGCTTCTATCGCACCGGGATCAACTACGAGGGACCGGCGCCGCGCCCGCTCGAGCGCTACCGCATCGTCCTGGCCGACGACGGGCAGATCCTGATCGACAAGACCCGGTCGTTCGCCTACGAGAAGGGGGAATGGTCCACCCCCGAGTCGCTGCTGAGGACCGCCTGACGGCGGCGGGGGGACGTCCCGCGCGCCGGGCCGTCCCGGAGGGTGAGCGATGCCCGTGTTGAAGAGGCTCTGGGAGTACACGCGCGCGACCCAGATCTGGAACTCGATCTTCCGGCACGGCCCGATGGATACGGCCCGCAACCGGGGGCTCGCAGTTCTCACGAACGTCTTCCTGCACCTGCATCCCGTCAAGGTCCGCAAGAGCGGCATCCGCCTGCGCTTCACCTGGTGCATGGGCGGGATCACCTTCTTCCTCTTCCTGGTGGAGACGGCGACCGGGCTGCTGCTGATGTTCTACTACCACCCGACCGTGGAATACGCCTACGTGGACATCGTCGATCTCAGGGAGCAGGTCCCCCTCGGCATCATGCGCGAGCTGCACCGCTGGGGCGCGCACGCGATGGTGATCACGGTCTGGCTGCACATGCTGCGGGTCTTCATGACCGGATCGTACAAGCCGCCCCGCGAGTTCAACTGGAACGTCGGAGTGCTCCTCCTGGTCCTGACGCTCCTGCTCTCCTTCACCGGCTACCTGCTCCCCTGGGACCAGCTGGCGATGTGGGCGGTGACCGTCGGTTCTAACATGGCCCGCGCCACGCCGCTGGTGGGCCACGAAGGACCGGGCGCGCCGCTCCTGAAGCTGGGGGACATCACCCTGGTGCATGCCGGCAACGACGCCCGCTTCGCCCTGCTGGGGGGGCGCTTCGTCGGGGCCGGGGCGCTGCTGCGTTTCTACGTGCTGCACTGCGTGGGGATCCCGGTGGTGGCCATGGTCCTGATGGCCGTGCACTTCTGGCGCGTGCGGAAGGACGGCGGCATCTCGGGCCCGGTGTAGTGGAGCGATGGCTTTCGTCGACCAGATCAAGGACATCGTCAACTGGCTCTCCTCGCCCCCCCGGTTTTTCCTGCTGTCGGTGATCGCCTTCTTCGCCGTGCTCTTCCCAGGGGAGCTGGGGCCCGCCTGGCTCCGGCGCCTCACCCGCCCCCTGGCCGCCATCTACCGGCCCCGGGTCGCAGCGGTCCTGTTCGGGTTCCTGGGCCTGCTCTTCTTCCTGTCCTTCCGCGATCCGAACTTTCTCCTGATCGTCGGCAAGCCGGACAACGTCCCGATCGCCGCCATGATCTTCCTGGTGGGGTTCTTCGTTTGGTACAGCCTCCAGCAGGGGCGCCTGAACGACCGCCTGCAGGAGTCCGGCCAGCCGGTCGTGGAGAAGCAGGAGGCGGGCGACCCGAAGGTGCTGGTCTGGCCCGACCTGGTGTACACGGAATTCCTCTGCATGATTCTCTGGACGGTCTTCCTGATCATCTGGTCGATCTTCCTCAAGGCGCCGATCGAGGAGCCGGCCAACCCGGCGAAGACGCCCAACCCCAGCAAGGCGCCGTGGTACTTCCTCGGGCTGCAGGAGATGCTCGTCTACTTCGACCCGTGGATCGCCGGCGTCCTCCTGCCGGGCCTGATCATCCTGGGGCTCATGGCGATCCCGTACTTCGACACGAACCCGAAGGGGAACGGCTACTACACCTTCAAGGAGAGGAGGTTGGAGATCGCCATCTTCCTGTTCGGCTTCGTGGTCCTGTGGGTGTGGCTGATCCTCATCGGGACCTTCCTGCGCGGCCCGAACCAGAACTTCTTCGGCCCCTACGAGTACTGGGACGCCCACAAGCTCGTGCCGCTCATCAACATCGAGTTCTCGCAGCTCATGTGGGTGAAGCTCTTAAAGATGCCGCTTCCCTCGAATCCGATGGCGCGCGAGATCTTCGGCCTCCTGGTGGTGGGGGCCTATTTCCTGGTCTTGCCGAGGATCATGGGGAGGTTCTGGATGAAGCGGCACTATGAGAAGATGGGCCCGCCGCGGTTCTACGTGATGGCCTTCCTGCTCCTGACCATGCTGAGCCTGCCCATCAAGATGCTGCTGCGCTGGACGATGAACCTGCACTTCCTGGTCTTCATGCCCGAGGCGTTCTTCAACATCTGACGAGGGAGGGGAGGCCCTCCCCCGCCGAGGTGGCCGTGCCCATCAAGGTCGACGAGTACCTGAGGAAGATCGGCGCGCTCAACGTCTTCTTCGCCGCCAGCAGCATCGGCCTCCTCCTGGTGATGGGCTGGATGGTGTACGACGACTACCACCGCGGCTGGAAGGGTTACCAGGCCGCGTTCCTGCGCCTGGAGGCGGAGAAGACGGAGGCCGAGATCAGGGCGGCCCGGGACGCGATCGACCAGACCGCCCTGCAGTCCCTCCAGGCGGAGCTGCAGGAGGCCCGCTCGGCCGCGGAGCGGCACGCCAGGGACCGCGCGGAGGCGGAGCGTCGCATCCGGTCGCTCGATGCGGAGCACTACAGCGTCGATCTGCAGTACCGCACCATCAAGTCCACCTACGACGCCAAGAAGTTCGATTTCGAGGAGGCGCGGCACGCGGGCGCCCGCTCCGCGGCGGAGCTCGAGAGGGAGATGGACGTGGATGGAGAAGACCTCGAGGGCCGCCGCGTCAGGCTCCTCGAGATCGAGAAGGCCCAGGGCGAGGCGGAGGCCGCCCTGCGGGCCGTCATCGGCCGGGCCGAGGACGCGCAGAAGAAGATCCACGAGCTGAACGCCGGCGTCGACCGGCTGCGGAAGCGGCTGGAGACGGTGGCGCCCAGGGGCCTCATGCGCGCGGCGATCGCGGCGCTCAACGCCCCGCTCATGGACTTCGTCGCCCCCACGTTCAAGATCCAGCAGGTCGTGCTCGATCGGGTCCCGATCGACATCAACTTCACGCGCATCCCGCGCGCCGACCGCTGCCAGACCTGCCACCTCGCGGCGGACCGCGCCGGGTTCGAGGCGGCGGAGCAGCCGTTCCGCAGCCATCCGAGGCCCGACCTGTTCGTGGGCGGCGCCTCGGCGCACCCCGCCGACCGGTTCGGCTGCACCTCCTGCCACGCCGGCCGGGACCGCGCCGTCGATTTCGTCTACGCCGTCCACAACCCGGACTCGCCCGAGCAGAAGGAAGCCTGGGAGCGCACGTACGGCTGGGAGCGCGATCACCACTGGGAACACCCGATGCTGCCGCGCAGCCGCACCGAGGCGGGCTGCCTGAAGTGCCACCAGGGCGTGGCCATGGTCCCCGAGGCCCCTTCCCTCAACCGCGGCATCGCCATCATCGACCGGTACGGCTGCTTCGGCTGCCACAAGATGCGAGGCTGGCAGGAGCGGGAGAAGGTCGGCCCCACCCTGACGCGGGTCGCCTCCAAGACGACGCCGGCATGGCTGGCGCGCTGGATCGGGAACCCCAAGGCGTTCCGGCCCAGCAGCCGGATGCCGCGTTTCTTCGGCCTGCCGAACAACCGGGAGCCGGGAGACGCGGAGCGCGAGGCGGCCGAGATCCAGGGGATCGTGGCGTACCTGACGGAGAAGGGGGAGAAGGTCTCCTATCCCCCGCTGCCCGGGCGCGGAGAGGCGCGGCGCGGCGAGCGCCTCGTCAAGACGGTCGGCTGCACGGGGTGCCACGCGATCGAGAAGGACGAGCTGCCGCCCGACGTGATCCGGGCCCGTGACCGCCTGGAGGCGGCCGATCCGGTCGCCTGGGAGCGCCGCTTCGGCCCCGATCTGTCGCGCGTCGGCAGCAAGCTGCGCCCCGAGTGGATATTCCGCTGGGTGCAGGACCCGAGATCCTACGATCCGAACACCCGGATGCCCGACCTGAGGCTGACGACCCGGGAGGCGCTCGACGTCACCGCCTACCTCATCACGCTCCGGGACGAGGGCGACTCCGGCGCATCCGCCGCCGCCCCCGCGCCCCGGCCGGAAGCGCGCGATCGGACGCTTCTGGCGTACCTGTCGCAACGCATGACCCCGGAGGACGCGCGCGCCCGTCTCGCCGGGATGGGAGCGCGGGAGAAGGACGTCCTCCTGGGAGAGAGGACGATCCAGCGCTACGGCTGCTTCGGCTGCCACATCATCCCGGGCTTCGAGAAATCGCCGCCCATCGGCACCGATCTGTCGGAGGAAGGGAGCAAGCACCCCGACCTGCTCTTCTTCGGATACGTCAAGATCGAGCACACCGCGCCGGCCTGGTTCTACCAGAAGCTCAGGTCCCCGCGGTCGTTCGACGAGGGGAAGGTGGCCACGTTTTACGACCGGCTGCGGATGCCACAGTTCGACTTCACGGACGAGCAGGCCGCGCTCCTGACCCTCGTGCTCCAGGGGCTGACGAAGGAGAAGGTGCCGCTCGAGAGCGTGCGGCGCCTGACGCCGCGCGACGAGGCGGTCGAGGCCGGCCGCAGGCTGATGCGCGAGCACAACTGCAAGGGCTGCCACATCGTGGACGGCGCCGGAGGCGCCATCCGCCAGAGCATCGCGCGCAACCTGGTCGCGGAAGGGATGAGCGAGGACGAGGCGCAGGCCACGGTCGCTGCCTTCGCGCCGCCGATCCTCGAGGGGGAGGGGGACAAGGTCCAGCCCGACTGGCTGTTCGATTTCCTGAAGGCCCCCGCGCCGATCCGCCCCTGGCTCGCCGTGCGCATGCCCACCTTCGGCTTCTCGGACGCGCAGACCAACGCCCTGGTGCACGCGTTCGCGGCGCGCGACAACCGCTCGTTCCCGTTCCAGACGCTGCCGCTGGCGGCGCCGCGCGGGGAGGAGCTGCGGGCTGCCCTCAGGATGTTCACCCCCGACTACTTCAACTGCTGGAGCTGCCACCAGCAGGGGGCCCGCAAGCCCCAGGGCCCGCCCGAAGGGTGGGCGCCCGACCTGACCCTGGCGCACCGCAGGCTCAACCCGGACTGGATCGCCCGCTGGATCGAAAATCCGCAAGCGCTGATGCCGGGGACGAAGATGCCGACCTACTACGATCCCGAAGATCCCCGCGGATCGGCGCCGCCCGACATCCTGGGAGGCGATCCGCAGAGGCAGATGCAGGTCCTCAGGGACTACGTCTTCACCCTGGGAGCGCGGGGCGCCGGCCGGGCCGGAGCGCAACCCTGACCGGAGTGTGGTCCGCGGCACCCGGGAGATTTACAATCTGAACCTCGAAACCGTTAAGGAGCCCAGGACGATGAAACCGCTACGCACCGCCGCCGTTCTCGCCTCATCCGCCCTGATGACGATCACGCTGGCCCCGGCCCTCGCCGGGGAGATCGTCGGCAAGGTGAAGTACGCCGGGAACCCCCCCGCCCCCGCCAAGATCAGCATCACCAAGGACCAGGCGGTGTGCGCCAAGGTCCCTCACCTGGAGGAGTCGCTCCTGGTCGCGCCGGACAAGGGGGTCAAGAACGTCGTGGTGAACGTCGCCGACCCGAAGGACGGGAAGAAGATGGCCGCCCCGGCCAAGAACCCGACGATCGACCAGAACGGCTGCAAGTTCACCCCGCGCGTCCAGGTCGTGCCGGCCGGCCAGCCGGTGGACATCCTCAACAACGACGGCATCCTGCACAACATCCACACCCTCCCGAAGAACAACACCCCGTTCAACAAGGCCCAGCCGAAGTTCAAGAAGAAGATGACCGAGAAGTTCGACAAGCCCGATCTCGTCCAGATCAAGTGCGACGTGCACACCTGGATGAGCGGCTGGGTGGTCGTCGCCGGGCACCCGTACTACGCCGTCTCGGACGAGAAGGGGGCGTTCAGGATCGCGGACGTGCCGGCGGGCACCTATGCCCTCGAGTACTGGCACGAGAAGCTGGGCAAGCAGACGAAGCCGGTGACCGTCCCGGCGTCCGGATCGGTGACGGCCGATCTGGAGTTCCCGGGGAAGTAGCGTTCCCGCGCAGCGCTTCCAGGAAGGCGACGAGGGCGTGGCGCGCCGCCTCATCGGCGAGCGCGTCTCCATAGGCGGGCATCGCGGTGCCGACGCCCAGGACGATGGCCCGTTCCATCGCCGCGGCCGAGGCACCGCCCCTGATCCCGCAGGCGTGGCGCAGGTCGCCCGATTGCGGCACCGGGACCCCGGCTTGATCCGTCCAAGCCCCGTGACCCGTGTCCGTCGCCATCCCTCCGCCATCCTCTCCGTGACAGGCGGTGCAGCCGAGGCTGGCCCATGACGTGCGGCCCGCTTCCACGATCCCGCCCGCACCGTCCCCCTCGGCAAGGGGAGGGGCAGGAGCCGGAGTTTCCGGAGGGGCGTGCAGAGTCAGCCCCCGGAGCGGAAGCGAGAACTCCTTGATCCTCAGGACGAGCGACCAGCGGTCGCGCGCCGGCAGCCAGTAGTATCCCGGCATCGCCGATCCGGTGCCGGTCCCGAGGGTGATCATCCG
>JACQNT010000059.1 GCA_016202915.1 Acidobacteriota bacterium | reverse complement strand
GTGTCGGACCGAGCCCATGGCCGCTGGTTTTCCGCGGCCGGGCGAGGGAGACCCGAGGCGCGACGCGCCGGTGGGCGGTTTGTGCCCATCCCGACGCGGCGACGCCGTCCCCCGCGGGGCGGAGCGCCCGCCACCAGCGAGTGGGGATGTCTCAGCCGTGTGCTAAGATGTCGATGTCATCGACGATCGTCGCGTGAGCAGGGCGCCGAAAAACGTGAGGTACGTCAGGAGGCTTCTGATGGGCAAGGATGGGACACCGGAGGTCGGCTCGAAGGCCCCCGCCTTCACTCTCATGGGGACCGGGGGCAAGAAGGTCGCCCTCAAGGACTTTTTCGGCAGGAAGCACCTCGTCCTCTATTTTTACCCGAAGGACGACACCCCGGGCTGCACGGTGGAGGCGTGCGGCTTCCGCGACGCCTACGGGGCGTTCGAGGAGCGCGGCGCGGTCATCCTCGGCGTCAGCCGCGACAGCCTCGATGCCCATCAGAAATTCTCCTCCAAGTGCCGGCTGCCGTTCCTGCTCCTCAGCGACCCCGACTCGGAGGTCTGCTCCGCCTACGGCGTCTACGGCAAGAGAAGCTTCATGGGACGGGAGTTCTTCGGAATCCATCGAACGACTTTTGTGATCGACCGCCAGGGAACGATCCGCCGCATCTACCCCCGCGTGAAGGTCCGGGAGCACGCGCGGGAGGTCCTGGAGTTCATCAGGAGCGATCTGGCCTGAGGGGGGCGCGTTGCCGCACGTCGTCCTCGAGGGCCGCGAGGCGCGCGACGGCCGGCTCGTCATCGACGAGTTCGCGGCCCGCTTCGAGCCCTTCGTCGTCAGGGAGCAGGACCTCCTGGTCAAGGCCGAGCGGCTCTACCGCGAGCGGGACGGACGGGCGGCGCTGGTCGAGGTCGTGGTCGTCGAGCGGGGATTCACCCAGAAATTCTTCATCCAGCTTTCGCCCAAGGATGCGGGGGTCACGGTGCGGCTCGAGCCTCTGACCGATCCGGAGAAGACGGCGGGGGTCCGGAGGGCCATCGCCCTGCTGGCCCACAGGATCGTGGAAGTCTCCGGGTGCGTCTACGGCCGGACCAACATCCAGGAGTACCTGGTTCGCTGAGGAGGGGCGATGCCGATTCTGGCGCGCTGCGGTCGCGCGGAAGAGATTCCGCCCGGCGCCGGCAAGGTCGTGCAGGTCAACGAGCATGTCGTTGCGATCTTCAACCTGGAGGGGCGGCTCCACGCGATCGACAACACCTGCCCGCACCAGGGAGGGCCTCTGGGCGAGGGCTACCTCGAGGAGACCGGCGTCGTGTCCTGCCCCTGGCACGGCTGGACCTTCGACCTGCGCACGGGCGTCTCGCCGATCGACCCCGAGATGAAGGTGCGCTGCTACCCGGTCCGGGTCGAAGGCGGGGAGATCATCCTGGAGATCGGCTGAGCGGGCCGGAGGCGCCCCCGCGGGCGTAGCTGGCGCGGTCGATCGTCCGTCCCGCCTGCAGGTATTTCACCTCGTAGCTTGTCTTGCCCTCCATCCTCTCGATCGGGAAGAGCGGGTCGCCGGCCTCGAAGAGGCCGCTGTGCTCCGCCAGCAGGCGCCGGATCTCCTCGAAATAGTCGCGCACGTCGGTCGAGACATGCAGGTACCCTCCGGGGGCCAGGACGCGCTCGAGGTGACGCGCCGTCGCGGGGCCGAAGAACCGTCTCTTGTGGTGCCTCTTCTTCGGCCAGGGGTCCGGGCAGTAGACGTGCACCCTGGCGATCGAAGCGTCGGGGATCAGGTCGGCGATCACGTGGCGGGCGTCGGCCCGGAGAAGGCGCACGTTGGTCAGGCCGCGCCGCTCGGCTCTCTCCCTGGCGATCCTCAGGTACTTCAGCGACCACTCCAGGCCGAGGAAGTTGGCGTCGGCGCGGCCGGCGGCCTGATCGAGAAGGAACCGGCCCTTGCCGCAGCCGATCTCGAGCTCGACCGGCCGGGCGTTGCCGAACAGCAGCGGGAAAGAGAGCGGCCCCTCCACCTGGCCCGGCAGGATCTCGATCGCCGGGCGGGCCTCCTCAGATGACGCGGCGGTAGTCTTCGAGAGCATACGTCCAGACGCGCTCCCCGCAGTAGCGCTTTCCCTCCGGGCAGATGGGGCGCGCCCCGGTCTTCTGGCGCAGGCCGCAGGGCGGCAGGAGGAACCTGCCGATGCGCGGGTTGACCTCCCGGATCTGCAGCGCCTCGTCGACGGAGGCCCGCCAGATTTCATCCTGGGCGTTGTAGCACAGGCGCAGGGCGTGCTTGTGCCTCAGGTCGAGGAGGTTCGCGGACTCGGTGAAGCGGATCGCCACCGCGTTGGGCATCAGATAGATAGCGAATTCGTCCGGCGCGCCCAGGGAGCGCAGCGTCCTGATGCCGTCCCAGGTGGCTTCCATCGCCTCGCGGTAGCGGGCGTGGCACGCCGGCTCCTCGAGGACCAGGGGCGGCGTGATGAAGTCGGGCTCGGACGTTAGGTGAGTTGCGAGGATCGGCCGGGAGGCCGGCGTCATGCGGTGCCTCTGGTTTTGCGAGTCGCCGGCGTGGCTCAGGCGCTTGCGGAAGGTGTAGTGGCAATGCGCCATGGCGCGCGACAGCTTGCTCAGGGTGGTCAGGTTGAGGTTCTCCCCGAGGTAGCGGTTGCTCGCGGGATCCATGACCAGGACGATGGCGTCATCGTCGGAGAGGCGGGTCCGGCCAACGCCCAGGACCTCGCGCACCGCCTGCGCCAGCGTCTCCTCGTTCCTGGCCGCGTGGTCCACGAGCACCGAAACGCGTCCGTCGAGCCCGCGATCGAACTCGCGCAGGAACTCCTTCCTTTCCTCGTCTCCCGGCGGTCCGAGCGACTCCAGCGCCCTGAATTCGAGCGTCGCCTCCGGCGGGATCGGCTCCTCCAGGATGGCGCCGTAGGCCGGCTCGAACGCCAGCAGCGCCTCCACCATGCGTCCCACCACGGCGCGCTGCTCGAGGGGGGAGTCGAGCTCCCGGCAGATCCGCTGGTAGCGCAGCAGCGTCAGGCCGCTCACGGTGTGATAGAGGTAGGCGAAGGTGGCCACGGGCAGGACGTAGCGCGCCACCTCCTGGGCCTTCTTTCTGATCTCCCTGTCGTACTTGGCGCGGTAGTGCCGCCTCGCCGGGTACCGGGCGTAGTAGGCGGCCGAGGCCGGCTCCACGAGGAGGCGGCAGAGATCCTCGTAGGCCGCCTGCTGCTTCGCCACCGTCTCCTGGTAGACGGCCAGCGCCCTCCCCTCGAGCGGCGGCACGGCGTAGTTCCCCGGCTTGACCGCCACGTAGCGCTGGCTCACCTGCTCGGAGTTGTAGAACGCGTGGCTGTGCAGGAACGACCAGAGGAACTGGCGGCTCACGTTGCTCAGCACGAACTGGAAGTGGGCGTGCTGCAGCGTCGTGTGGTGCCCGGCCTGGTACAGGTCCCGCGCCAGGGCGTCGCGGCGCCGGCGGCGCTCCTCCCGCGCCTCGGCGGGCCCGGCGGGATCCCCCAGGACCTGGTCGTCGCGCACGATGCCGCTGCCGGAGTAGCAGGTGCGCGCCGTCGCCACCAGGTTGTCGAACGGGCGCGCGAAGGCGTGGGTGATCTTCACCTCCGGGGGAGGGGAGAGGAAGGCTGCCTCGCGTTGCTGCGCGACCGTCTTCGTCATCGTGCGGGACGTCCCGGGCGGAGCGTGTGCCTCACGACGTGATTATACCCGCTGCGCCGCGGGCCGGAGCGGCGCGCGATGTATCATGGCGCGCGCCCGGCCGTCCGGGCGAAGCGGCGCGGGCCGGGGCGGGCCGCGCCGAGGGGGGGCCGTTGCCCGCGGAACCGACGCTCTGGACGAGCCACTTCTCCGGCTTCGGGGGAAAGGCGTACCTCGACTGCGCCGCGCAGGGCCCGTTCCCGAAGGAGACGGCGGAGGCGGTGCGCCGCGCCCTGCGCTACAAGGAGCATCCCGAGGAGCTGGCCGACGCCCTTTACGAGGAGCTGCCGGCACGGGCCCGCGAGGCCGCCGCCCGGCTGATCGGC
>JACQNT010000070.1 GCA_016202915.1 Acidobacteriota bacterium | reverse complement strand
AGGCCGGACCGCGTGAGCCGGTTCCATCGTGCGGTGGCGGCAGCACCGCCTCGCGGGGGCCTGTCGGACCGAGCCCGTGTCCGCGCGCAGTTCAGCGGCCGGGCGTGGGAGACACGAGGGGCGGCGTGCCGGTGGGCGCTCTGTGCCCATCCCGGCGCGGCGACCCCGACCCCCGCGAGGCGGTGCGGCCGCCACCAGAAGCTGAGGATGTCTCAGACCCGGCGCCGGGCGAAGTTGACCGTCCTGTCGCGAAAACTTAAGATTGCCGTCGCCAAGGATTCGCGGATCGGGCAGACGCCGGGAGGGGAGCGGGGTTCGGCCGAAAAATGGACATTCTCGGAATCTCGGCCTTTTACCACGATAGCGCGGCCTGCCTGGTGCGCGACGGCACGATCGTGGCGGCGGCGCAGGAGGAGCGCTTCACCCGGAAGAAGCACGACTCCGCCTTCCCCGCGCACGCGATCCGGTACTGCCTCCAGGAGGCGGGGATCTCGGCCGACGCGCTCGACTACGTCGGCTTCTACGAGAAGCCGCTCATCAAGTTCGAGCGTCTCCTGGAGACCTACCTGGCGTTCGCCCCCGTCGGCTTCGCCTCCTTCCGCAAGGCGCTGCCCCTCTGGCTGGACAAGAAGCTCTGGCTGCCGCGCGAGATGGATCGCGCCCTGGGGTTCACGAAGCGGCGCCCGTACGTCTTCCTGACGCACCACGAGTCGCACGCCGCCAGCGCCTTCCTGCCGTCGCCGTTCGAGGAGGCGGCCATCATCACCATGGACGGCGTCGGGGAGTGGAGCACGGCGACGTACGGCCGCGGCGAGGGGAACCGCGTCATTCTCACGCGCGAGATCCGCTTCCCCCACTCAGTGGGGATGCTGTACTCCGCGTTCACCTATTACACCGGCTTCGAGGTCAACGAGGGTGAGTACAAGGTCATGGGCCTGGCGCCCTACGGGAAGCCGGTCTACCGGGATCTGATCATGAAAGCCCTCATCGACGTGAAGGAAGACGGATCCTTCTGGATGGACATGTCCTACTTCAATTACTGCCAGGGGCTGACGATGACGTCGCGGAAGTTCCACGATCTCTTCGGCGGCCCCCCGCGGCGTCCCGACGAGAGGCTCACAGAGCGCCACATGGACCTCGCCGCCTCGGTGCAGACCGTGACGGAGGAGATCATGCTCCGGGCCGCCCGGCACGTCGGGAAGGAGACCGGATCAAGGAACCTCTGCCTCGCGGGAGGGGTGGCGCTGAACTGCGTCGCCAACGGGCGCATCCTGCGTGAGACCGATTTCGAGAACGTCTGGATCCAGCCGGCCGCCGGCGACGCGGGAGGGGCGCTCGGCGTCGCCCTGCTCGTCTGGTACCAGCTCCTCGACAATCCGCGCCGCCCGCAACGGTCCGACGCCCAGCGCGGCTCGCTCCTGGGCCCCGCCTACTCCAACGAGACAATCCGCGCGTTCCTCGACCGTGCGGGGGCCACCTACGAACTCCTGGAGGAGGACGCCCTCGTCGACAGGGTCGCGCGGCTGATGGCGGAGGGGCACGTGGTCGGCTGGTTCCAGGGGCGCATGGAGTACGGGCCGCGCGCCCTGGGCTGCCGCAGCATCGTCGGCGACGCGCGCAGCCGGGACATGCAGTCGGTCATGAACCTCAAGGTGAAGTACCGCGAATCGTTCCGGCCCTTCGCTCCCTGCGTCCTGCGGGATCACGTCGAGGAGTACTTCGTCACGCGGAGGAACGAGGACAGCCCCTACATGCTCCTGGTCGCGCCGGTGAAGGAGGGCCGGCGCCTGCCGCTCAGCGACGAGCAGCGGGCCCTGACCGGCATCGACCTCCTCAAGGCGCCGCGCTCGGTCGTCCCGGCCGTGACCCACGTCGACTACTCGGCCCGCATCCAGACCGTCGACCCGGAGCGGCACGGGAGATTCTACCGCCTGATGGAGCGCTTCCACCGACTGACGGGCTGCCCGGTGATCGTTAACACCAGCTTCAACCTGAGCTGGGAGCCGATCGTCAACCGGCCCGAGGAGGCCTACCGCACCTTCATGTCGTCGGACATCGACGCCCTGGTCCTCGAGAACACCCTCCTGCTCAAGCGGGACCAGAGGGCCAACCTGGAGGCGCGCGCCCCGGTGCCCGCCGGCCCCGGGATCGACCCGTCGCTGGCGTCCCTGTGGCGCTGCCCATCGTGCGGCGGCGACCTCGGCGCGGATACGGCGGCGGCCGCGTGCCGGGGCTGCCGGCAGCGCTTCGGCCGGCAGGACGGGATCTGGCAGCTGTACTGGCCCCACGAGGGGATCGACGGAGACGTTACGGAGGTCGTCAAGCAGTTCTACGAGGAACACCCGTTCCCGAACTACGACGACACCGACTCGCTCAGCTCGCTCATCGCCAAGTCGCGCCGCGGCATCTACGCCAGGCTCCTGGCCGAGCAGATCGGCTACAACACGCGGGTCCTGGAGGTCGGCTGCGGCACCGGGCAGCTCGCCAACTTCCTGGCCATCGGGTGCCGGACGGTGATCGGGACCGACCTCTGCATGAACTCGCTGCGGCTGGCGGAGGACTTCCGCCGCCGCCAGGGCCTGTCGCGCGTGCGCTTCCTGCAGATGAATCTTTTCCGGCCCGCCCTGCGCGACGGGCAGTTCGATGTCGTCCTCTGCAACGGCGTGCTGCACCACACGAGCGATCCGTACGGCGGCTTCCGGACCGTCGCGCGGCTGGTGAAGCCCGGCGGCCACGTCATCATCGGCCTCTACAACAGGTACGGGCGCCTGCTCCATCGGGCGCGGCGCGCCATCTTCCGGGTGACGGGGGGCAGGCTCAAGGGGCTCGATCCCCACCTCCGGACCACCCGGATGAGCGCCGCCAGGCGTGACGCCTGGTTCGCCGACCAGTACCAGCACCCCCACGAGTCGAAGCACACTATGGGCGAGGTCCTGCGCTGGTTCGACGAGACGGGATTCGAGTTCGTCAACGGGATCCCCAAGCTGCGCGCGCGGGACACTTTCGACTCCCGCGAGGAGCTGTTCAGGCCGGCGGCGCGCGGCAGCCGCCTCGACCGGGCCGTCACGCAGGCGAGGATGGTCGTGACGGGGAACCGGGAAGGCGGCTTCTACATTATGATCGGCCGGAGGCGCGCCTGAGATGCTGACCCCGGTGTGGTACCCGGATTCCAGGCAGTTGCGGCAGTTCGCCTTTGCGGCGCTCTTCGGCTTCGGGCTGATCGGGCTCCTGTCCTGGCGCTGGTCGGGATCGGCGCGCGGGGCGTTCGTGCTGTGGGGGATCGGCGCCGCCGCGTTCCTGCTGGGGCTGCCGTTCCCTGCCGCGCTGCGGCCCCTTTACGTAGTCCTCATGGCGGCGGCGCACCCGGTAGGCTGGGTGGTCTCGAGCCTCCTGCTGCGCCTGATCTTCTACGGGGTCTTCACGCCGCTCGGATGGGCTTTCAGGATGGTCGGCCGGGACCCGCTGCTCCTGAAGCGGCCGCGGACGGGATCGTACTGGCGGGATTTCCGCCGGCCGAAGGACGTGACGAGCTATTACCGGCAGGCCTGAGGCCTGGCGATCGAAGGAGCCGAACCGATGAATCCAGCGAAACCTGACACCCCGTCCCAGGCCGGGGAGTTCGCCCGGCGCGGCGCCATGGCGCGCCCCTCGTTCCTGAGCGACTATCTCTACTTCCTGAAGACCAACAAGAAGTGGTGGATGCT
>JACQNT010000047.1 GCA_016202915.1 Acidobacteriota bacterium | reverse complement strand
CTGCGCCACCGGCACCATCCGACGGAGGGGGTGCAGTTCCACCCCGAGTCGGTGCTCACCAAGGAAGGGCGGAGCCTGCTGAAGAACTTCCTGGATCGGCCCCGGCCGTGAGCGCCGCGGACGACAGCGCCCTGCGGGGGGGGCTCGCCCGGGTGGTCGAAGGGGGCGTGCTCTCTCCCGCGGAAGCCCGCGAGGCGTTCGAGGCGATCATGGACGGCCGCGTCCCGCCGGCGCGCCTGGCGGCGTTTCTCGTGGCGCTGCGCATGCGCGGCGAGACGGTGGGCGAGATCGCCGCCTTCGCGCGGGTCATGCGCGAGCGGGCCACGCCGGTGCGCGCGCTCCAGCCGTTCACGCTCGACACCTGCGGCACGGGAGGGGACGGCGCCGGGACGTTCAACATCAGCACCGTAGCCGCCTTCGTCGTCGCGGCGGCCGGGGTGCCGGTGGCCAAGCACGGCAACCGCTCGGTCAGCAGCCGCTGCGGCAGCGCCGATCTCCTCCCGGGCCTCGGCATCGGCGTGGACGCCGGGGTCGAGTCGGTGGAGCGCGCGCTCCGGGAGATCGGCATCGGCTTCCTGTTCGCGCCGCTGCTGCACGGGGCGATGCGCCACGCCGCGCCGGTGCGCCGCGAGGTGGGCGTGCGGACCGTCTTCAACCTCCTCGGCCCGCTGACCAACCCGGCCGGGGCCCGGCGCCAGCTCCTGGGCGTGTACGATCCGGCGCGCGTGGAGATGATGGCGCGCGTCCTCCTGGAGCTCGGCTCGGAGCGGGCGATGGTGGTCCACGGCGAGGGGCTCGACGAGATCGCCACGCACGGCGCGACGCGGGTGGCCGAGCTGGCGGCGGGACAGGTGCGCGTCTACACCATCGTCCCGGAGGACGCCGGGTTGCCGCGGGGCCGCCGGGAGGACCTCGCGGGAGGCGACGTGCCGGCGAACGTCTCCATTGCCCGCAGGATCCTGGGCGGGGAGCGGGGGCCGCGCCGGGACGCCGTCCTGATCAACGCCGCGGCGGCCCTGGTGGTCGCCGGGAAGGCGGAGGACCTGCGTTCCGGGGTCGCCCGGGCGGCGGAGGGGATCGATTCGGGCGCGGCGCTAAGGATCGTGGAGCGGCTGAGGCAGATCTGCCCCGGCGGGCCGCGGCAGGAACGGCTCTGAATGGATCTTCTCGAGCGGATCGTCCAGGCGAAGAAGGCGGAGATCGAGCGCGACAAGGACGCCCTGCCGCTGCGCCGGGCCATCGAGCTGGCGACCGGCGCGCCGCCGCCACGGGACTTCCCCGCGGCCCTGCGGCACCCGGGGCGCGTCAACGTCATCGCCGAGATCAAGCGTGCCTCCCCCTCGCGCGGGAGGATCAAGGAGGGGGCCGACGTGGTGGCGATCGCCCGGGCCTACTCCGGGGCCGGCGCGGCGGCGATCTCCGTCGTCACCGAGACCCGCTTCTTCCTCGGGGCCCCCGAGCACCTGACGGCGGTCAAGGAGACGGTGCCGCAGCCGGTCCTCAGGAAGGACTTCGTGTTCGACGAGTACCAGGTCTACCAGAGCCGCGCCCTGGGGGCCGACGCCGTCCTGCTGATCGCCCGCCTGCTGCCGGCGAGGGCCCTGGCGACGCTGGTGGGCGTGTGCCGGTCGCTGCACATGGAGGCCCTGGTCGAGGTCCACGCCGCGGAGGAGATCGGGAAGGCCCTCGACGCCGGCGCCGCGATCATCGGGGTGAACAACAGGGACCTGGGGACCATGACCGTGTCGATCGAGACCTCCCTGTTGCTGGCCGGCCTCCTCCCCGCCTCGGTCGCGAAGGTGAGCGAGAGCGGCATCGAGACGGGCGCCGACATCGGGCGGCTGCGGGCGGCCGGCTACGACGCGTTCCTGGTCGGCGAACGGCTGATGCGCGAGCCGGACCCCGGCGCCGCGCTGCGTGACCTGGCGGGCGGCGCGACGCCATGATCGTCCGGGTCAAGCTGTGCGGCGTCAGCCGCCTCGAGGATGCCCTGCTCGGCGTGGAGCTGGGAGTGGACGCCGTGGGCTTCAACTTCGTCGGGGGAAGCCCGCGCCGCGTCACGCCGGCGCAGGCGCGGCGGATCAGCGCGGCGCTGCCGCCGTTCATCACCAGGGTCGGGGTGTTCGCGGACGAGCTGCCCCGCGTGATGGAGGCGACGGCCCTGCTGGCGGGCCTCAACTGCCTGCAGCTGCACGGGGACGAGCCGCCGGAGATGTGCGCGACAATCGCCCTGCCGTGGTACAAGGCGCACCGCGTCGGGCCCGGCTTCGAGCCCGAGAGCGTCAGGCGCTACCCGTCGGGGACGTTTCTCCTGGATGCGCGCGTCCCCGGCCGGAAGGGAGGCACCGGCCGGTCCTTCGACTGGACGGTGGCCCGTCAGGCGGCGGCGTTCGGGAGGGTCATCCTCGCCGGCGGGCTCGGCCCGGAGAACGTGGCCCAGGCGATCGCGGCGGCCCGGCCCTACGCCGTGGACGTCAACAGCGGGATCGAGTCGGCGCCCGGGCGCAAGGACCACAGGCTGCTCCGGGAGTTCATGCGGCGCGCCCGCGAGGCGGCGGCGCGCCTGGAGGACTAGGCATGCCGGACCCCGACAGCCGCGGACGATTCGGGCCCTACGGGGGCCGCTTCGTCCCCGAGACCCTGATGAGCCCCCTTCAGGATCTGGAGGAGGCCTGGACGGAGTGCCGCGCGGATCCCGCCTTCGCGAAGGAGCTGGACCGCTACCTGAAAGACTACGCGGGCCGGCCGACCCCGCTCTACCTCGCCGGCAACCTGTCGCGGCGCGTGGGCGGCCGGGCGCGCGTCTACCTCAAGCGCGAGGACCTGGCGCACACGGGGGCCCACAAGATCAACAACACGATCGGGCAGGCCCTTCTGGCCCGCCGCATGGGGAAAGGCCGCCTGATCGCCGAGACCGGAGCGGGGCAGCACGGCGTCGCCACCGCCACGGTCGCGGCCCTGTTCGGGATGCGCTGCGCCATCTACATGGGGCGGGAGGACATGCGCCGCCAGGCGCTGAACGTCTACCGCATGCGGCTCCTGGGCGCGGAGGTCGTCCCGGTCCTGGCCGGCAGCCGCACGCTCAAGGACGCGATCAGCGAGGCGATGCGCGACTGGGTCACGACCGTCCGGGACACCCATAATGTCCGGGGGTCGGTCCTGGGCGCCCACCCGTACCCGGCGATGGTGAGGGACTTCCAGTCGGTCATCGGCCGGGAGGCGCGGCGGCAGATCCTGGAGGCGGAGGGGCGGCTGCCCGACGCCCTGGTGGCGTGCGTCGGCGGCGGCAGCAACTCGATCGGCCTGTTCTCGGCGTTCCTGCAGGACGAGACGGTCCGCATGATCGGCGTGGAGGCGGGCGGCGCCGGGATCGAGCCGGGGAAGCACGCGGCGCGCTTCGCGGGGGGCAGCGTCGGGGTCCTGCAGGGCACGCGCACTTTCCTCCTGCAGGACGCCGGCGGGAACATCCTGCCGACCGCATCGATCGCGGCGGGCCTGGACTACGCCGCGGTCGGGCCGGAGCACGCCTGCCTGCGCGACAGCGGCCGGGCCGCCTACACGCACGCCTCCGACGAAGAGGCGCTCCGCGCCTTCCACGTCCTGGCCGAGTTGGAGGGGATCATTCCGGCCCTGGAGTCGGCGCACGCCGTGGCCTGCGTCCTGCGGGACGGCCCCGCGGGCGGGCTCGGCGATCTGATCCTGCTGAACCTCTCCGGCCGGGGGGACAAGGACGTGCGCCAGGTGGCGGTGCGCGAAGGGACGGAGGTGGAGGGGCTGTGACCTCGCCCCGGGTCCGCGCCGGCGGCCGGATCGCCGCGGCCTTCGCCGCGGCCCGGGGGGCGGGGCGTCCCGCCCTGATCCCCTATGTGACCGCGGGCGACCCGGACCTCGCGGCCACGCGCGGGATCCTGGGTGCCCTGGCCAGGGGGGGAGCGGACGTGCTGGAGATCGGCGTGCCATTCTCCGATCCGATCGCCGACGGCCCGATCAACCAGAGATCGGCCGAGCGGGCGCTCAGGAACGGAGTGACGCTGCGGGACGTGCTGGATCTCGCCGCCGGGCTGCGGCAGGACGGCCTCCCTCCGATCGTGCTGTTCACCTACTACAACCCGGTCCACCGCATGGGGATCGAGCCCTTCGCCCGCGCCGCGGGGGAGGCGGGCGTGGACGGCGTCCTGGTGACCGACCTCCCGCCCGAGGAGGCGGGGGATCTCGGGGCCGCGCTGCGGGCGACCGGCATCGATCTGATCTTCCTGGTGGCGCCGACTTCCTCGCGGGAGCGCGTGGACCGGATCTGCCACGAAGGCCGGGGCTTTCTCTATTTCATCTCGCGCACCGGGGTCACGGGGGTCCGGGAGGATCTCCCGGAGGGGCTGCCGGATCAGGTCCGTGCGGTGCGCCAGGCCTGCCGGGGGCGACTGCCGATCGCCGTCGGCTTCGGGATCGGCAGCCGGCGGCAGGTGGAGGCGGTCGCGACGTTCGCGGACGGGGTGGTCGTCGGCAGCGCCCTGGTGCGGCTGATCGAGGAGCTGGGCCCGGCTCCGGATCGGCTCGGGCGGATCGAGGCGTTCTGCCGCGCTCTCGCGGGACGCTGAGGGGGGGCCGCGATGGCGGGCGCGACGGCCGGGAAGGGGGGCGGGCGTAGGGCGGTCGCGCGGCGCGGCGGGCCGCGGGCCCCGGCCGACCCCCTGGAGGAGCGGCGCCGCCGGATCGACGCCATCGATCGCCGGGTCGTGCGGCTGCTGAACGAGCGGGCCGGCCAGGCCATCGCCCTGGGGCGGATCAAGAAGGCGCGCGGGCTGCCGATCTACCAGCCGGAGCGCGAGGAGGACGTGCTGAGGAACGTCCAGAGCTGCAACGGGGGGCCGCTGGAGTCCGCGGCGCTCGGCAGGCTGTTCGAGAGGATCATCGACGAGTCGCGCCGGATCGAGCGGATCGCCACGTCCGGGGCGAATCCGGACGCTGCCGGGCCCGGCGGGACCCGGCCGGCGCCCCCGAGGCCCCGCCGGCGATCCGGGGAAGCACGCGACTGAAATTGCGCCCGCGGCGCCGCGGGCGACAGAGGAAGGCCCATGGTCATCGTCATGAACGAGCACGCCACCGAGGACCAGGTGGAGAAGGTGATCGCCGCCCTGACCCAGAAGGGGTACGACGCGCACCGCTCGACCGGGGCCACGCGCACCGTCATCGGCGTGGTCGGGACCAGCCGCACGCCGCTCGATCCGCGGGAGTTCGAGATCCTTCCGGGAGTGCACGAGGTCGTGAAGATCTCCGAGCCGTACAAGCTGGCGGGGCGCGTCTTCCGGCCCGAGGACACGGTGATCCGCATGGGCGACGTCGCCATCGGCGGCCGCGAGGTCGTCGTCATGGCGGGGCCCTGCGCCGTGGAGAGCGAGAAGCAGCTCGACATCATCGCCGCCAGCGTGTCGCGCTACGGGGCGCGCATCCTGCGGGGCGGCGCCTTCAAGCCGCGCACCTCCCCGTACTCCTTCCAGGGTCTCGGCGAGGAGGGGCTGAAGTATCTCAGGAAGGTGGCGGACAGGCACCGCCTTCTGGTCGTGACGGAGGTGATGGACACGGCCCAGATCCCTCTGGTGGCCGGCTACGCCGACATCCTGCAGGTGGGGGCGCGCAACATGCAGAACTTCAACCTCCTGAAGGAGCTGGGGCGCGTCCGCAAGCCGGTGCTGCTGAAGCGCGGCATGTCCGCCACGATCCAGGAGTGGCTGCTGTCGGCGGAATACGTCATGGCGGGCGGCAACCACGACGTCATGCTCTGCGAGCGCGGCATCAGGACCTTCGAGAACTACACCCGCAACACGATGGACATCTCGGCCATCCCGATCATCAAGAAGATCAGCCACCTGCCGATCCTGGCCGACCCGAGCCACGGCACGGGCCTGCGGGACAAGGTGATCCCGATGGCGCGCGCCGCGGTGGCGGCGGGGGCCGACGGCATCATGGTGGAGGTGCACCACGAGCCCGAGAGCGCGCTCTCGGACGGGCCGCAGTCGATCTACCCCGAGCAGTTCGCCGAGCTCATGACCCAGCTCCGCATCATGGCCCCGGCGATCGGCCGGACGATCTGAAGCCGTGCCCGCGGCCCCGTTTCGCCGCCTGGCGATCGTCGGCGTGGGGCTGATCGGCGGATCGATCGGCCTGGCCGTCCGCCGGCGCATCCCGGGAGCCCGGGTGGTCGGCATCGACCGCGCCCCGGTCCTCCGCCGGGCGCTGGCGCAAGGGGCGATCCACGAAGGGAGCGCCTCGATCGCCCGCGGCCTCGCGCGGGCCGACCTGGTGGTCCTGGCGCTGCCGGTGGACGGTATCTTGAAGACGCTGCCGGCGGTGGCGCGGCACGCGGATCCGGGGGCGATCGTCACCGATGTCGGGGGATCCAAGGAGGCCATCGTGAAGGCCGCCCGGAGGGCCGGGCTGGGCCGGCGGTTCGTGGGCGGCCACCCGATGGCCGGCTCGGAGCGCTCGGGAGTGTCGCACGCCGACGGCGGCCTGTTCGCGCGCGCCCCCTGGCTCCTCTGCCCGGCGGCGCGGGGCCGGGGGATCGATCGCGTGCGCGCCCTGGCGCGCCGCCTGGGAGCGCGTCCGGTCGTCCTCTCCGCGCGGCGGCACGATCAGGTCGTGGCGCGCTTCAGCCACCTGCCGCAGCTGATCAGCATCGCCCTGGTCAACGCCGCGGCGCGCGGGGCCGGCGGCCGGCCGGGGGGGCTCGCGGGGCCGGCTTTCAGGCAGATGAGCCGGCTGGCGGCGAGCCCCGCCGGCCTCTGGGCAAGCATACTGAAGACCAACGGCCGTGCCGCGGGAAAGGCCCTGGACGAGTTCGCGGGCGAGATCCGGCGGCTGCGGCGGGCGCTCGGGGGCGACTTGAAGCCGCTCTTCCGCCGGGCGGCGCGGGCGCGTGCCCGGCTGCTGGGGCGGGATGCGAGGCGCCGCGAGGGGTGATAGCATCTCCCGGCCCGCGCGGGAGGCGGGCCCGCCGAGAGGGCGGCGAGGGGGAGCGCGATGCGGAACGCGGAGAGGCGGTGAAGCCAGGGGGAGCCGGACGGGCCTGGACCCGGAGGGCGATCCTGGCCTGCCTCTGCCTGGCGCCCTTGCTCCCGGGGAGAATCGATCCCCTGCGGGCCGAAGCCGACCCGGCGGTCCCGGAGGGGAAGCTCCTCGTCCTGAACAAGGACGACGACACCCTGATGGTGTTCGAGGTGCCGTCCCACCGTCGCCTGGCGACCATCAAGGTCGGCCGGGAGCCGCACGAGGTGGCCGCCACGCCCGACGGCCGCAAGGCGTACGTGGCCAACGCGCGGGGCGGGAGCATCTCGGTGGTCGACCTCCGGACCTACGAGGTCGCGCGCACGCTGCGTTCCGAGAACCTCTCGTTCCCGCACGGACTGGAGGTCACCCCCGACGGACGTTTCCTGCTGGTCACGAGCGAGAACAGCCGGCGGCTGTTCCTCATCGACGCCGTCCGCGACGCTATCCTGAAGACGACCACGACGACCCAGAAGAGGGCGCACATGGTGTCGATCCTCAGGGGGGGCCGGCGCGCCTGTGTCGCCAACATCGGGTCGGACAGCGTGACCCTCCTCTCGCTTCCCGACATGCGGATCCTCAGGCATCTTCAAGTAGGTGACGGGCCGGAGGGGATCGCGGCCACCCCCAACGGCCGGTGGGTCCTCGTGGCGCTCCAGGGGACCGACCAGGTCGCGATCCTGGACGCCTCCGGCTGGGAGGTCCTGGCCCGCCTGCCCACCGGCAGGACCCCGGTGCGCGTGGCCGTGACTCCGAACTCCTTCACCGCCTTCGTGTCCAACCGCGGATCGAACGACGTCACTCTCCTCGATATCCTGGCGCGCCGGGTCAAGGCGACCGTCCCCGTCGGCAGGCGTCCCGGCGGGGTCGTCACCGACGCGAGGGGCTCGCGCGCCTACGTCTGCAACAACGACTCGAACACGGTGTCGGTCGTTTCGATCGCCGGCACCGAGGTGACGGAGGAGATCGAGGCAGGGTCCCATCCGGACGGGATCGCCTTCGTGCCGAACCGGGCGTCGACGCAGAAGCGCCCCCAGGGCAAGCCCCGGAGCCCGTCGTGACAGCGCACCCGCGCGGATCGTCCCTCTCATGATCGCCGCGAACAACGGGGCCTTCCCCTGGAAGGGCACGCCGGCGGCCGCCGATCTGGAGGCGGCGCGCGCGCGCCGGGGCGCAGGGGAGGCGACCGATGAAGAAGTGCGGCTCCTCCAGGACAGGCTCACGCGCGAGGCGATCGAGGCGCAGATCGAGGCGGGACTGGACCTGGTGACGGACGGGCTGGTCCGCCGCGCCGATCCCGTCTCCTGCGTGGTGACCCAGATCCGCGGTATGACGACGGGAGATCTCCGCGACGGCTTTCCCGGGAGCGCCGCGCGCTATCCGGTGCCGGTGGCCGAGGGGGAGGTGGCCTGGAAGCAGCCGATCCTGAGCGAGGACTACCTGTTCGCCAGCCGGGGGATCTCGAAGCCGCTGAAGCCGGTCCTCGTGGGCCCCTACACGCTCGGCAAGGTCAGCATCGACCGCGCCTACGGCGATCCGATGGCGCTGGCGATGGGGCTGGCCACGGCCCTCAACCGGGAGCTGAAGGCCCTGCAGGCCGCCGGCGCCTCCGTCATCCAGATCGACGAGCCGGCGCTCCTCCTACACAAGGACGAGTTCCCGATCTTCACACGCCTCTGGGAGGTCCTCGGGCGGGGCGTGTCGGCGACGCTCTGCCTGCACCTCGAGGGGGGCGACGCGCAGGGGATCTACCCGGGGATCACCCGCCTCAAGCGGCTGGGCTGCCTGAGCCTCGACTGCGTGGCGGGGAAAGCCAACCTCGCGCTGGTGCGCAGCGCTCCCTTCCCGGAAGGCCTGAAGCTGGGGCTCGGGATCGTCGACGGCGGCTCGGAGGCGATCGAGAGCGTCGAAGAGATCAAGTCGCGACTGGGAGGCGCCGATGGCCTGCCTCCCCACGACAGGGTGATCCTCGGCACGGCCTCCGGCCTGGGACACCTTTCCCGGGAAGCCGCCTCCGGGAAGCTGCGCAACCTGGCGCGGGCGGCGCGCGACCTCTCATCCCGCTGATGCGGCCGCGGCGCCCCGCGCCGGGGGCGGCCGTTCGGCCCATGCTATACTGCCCCGACCGGAGGGAACGGATGCACGCGAGGACCGGCGGGGCATGGCGGAGAGGGACCCTCGCGACGCTCCTGGCCGCGGTGACGTGCGGCGTCGCGGCGGCGGCCCCTCCGGCGGACGGCGCGGAGGTCCAGTTCAGGATCGCGGAACCCGCGCTGATGGACCTGCTCAGGGCGGTGACCCCCCACACGCTCACCGTCGGCACGTCTCTCCTCAGCGCCGATCTCGTCCTCTCGGATCCGCGCGACCTGGTCCTGAAGGACGGCAAGGCGAGCTTCACCATCCGGGTGAAGGGGCGCACGCTGCCCGTCGAGCAGGTGCTCTCTCCGACCCTGATGGTCAGTTACGATCAGCAGCTTCACAGGTACTTCGTCGTGGTCTCCAGCCTGCCGCTGCGGATCCCGGGCCTCGGACCGATCGATTTGAAGGAGTATTTCCCGCGCCTCGAGATCCCGGCGCTCCTGGAGAACCTCTGGAAACCGGGGGAACGGCCGCTCGGCCTGAACCTCAGGATCCGCAAGATTGATATCATCGATCACGCCGTGGAGGTCGGGGCGGATGCCACCTTCACCTCCACGGGGGCCGCGGCGTCCGGCGACCCGGGAGAAGACCGGCATGGTCGTTGATCACGTCACATACCGCGTGCGGGCCGGCAAGGAGCAGGAGTTCGAAAGCCTTCAGGAAGACTGGCTGCGGCTGCTGCGCGGCGCGCGCGGGTTCATCACCCGGACCCTGATGCGCAACGCCGAGGACGCCGTCGAGTACCACGCCGAGGTGCGCTGGGTGAGCAAGGAGTACCGCGACCGCTTCGCCGTCCGGCAGGACAGCGATCGCCTGCAGGAGAAGGGGGCCGCGGTCCTCGAAGGCCCTCCCGCCCACCGTCTCCTCGAGCCGTTCTAGCGCGCGACGCCTTCCCGGATGCGCCGGTCGATCTCCCGGCTCAGGCGATCCCCTCCCTCCCGGCCGATCTCGGAGAGGGTCTGTCTCAGGGAGACGCTGCTCCCGCCCCCCTTCAGGAACAGATCGAGGTAGATCGCGGCCGCCTTGTCGCGCTCGCCGAGGGCGCGGTAGGTGTCGGCCAGGTGCTCCTGGATGACGGCGACGCCGGGGGCGAGGCGGCCGGCCTCCTCCAGGAGCGCGACCGCCAGCGGCAGGTCGCCGCGCGCCCGGTAGGCCCAGCCGAGCGAGTCCTTGATGAAGCCCTGCCGGCGCGGCGGGTACCGGCGCTCCTCGGCGAGGCGCGCGGCGCTCTCGAGCACCGAGACGGCGCGATCCAGGTTCATGCGGTTGCGGGCGTAGTGGTAGCCGAGGGCGTTCAGCAGATCGGGGTCCTCCGGGCTGGCGCGCACCGCCCGTTCGTACCAGGAGGCGGCGATGTCGGGCCTCTCCGCGCGGGCATGGTGTTCGGCCAGCAGCGTGCAGGCGCGCACCAGGTGCGGGTTGGTCTTGCGCTCCGGGAAGTCCCGGACGAACGCTTCGAGCGCCGCGGCCTGCTCGTCCGGAGGGAGGCCGCCGGCCATCAGGCGCTGGAACACGCGGCGCGCCCCCCGGTGGGTCTCCTTCTCGCAGGCCGGAAGAAGCGCCAGCGCGGCCGCCAGGAGAATCAGCAGAGCGACGGCCCGCCTCATGCCGGCTCCGGCGGCCTGGAGGAGGGCGGCACGGGGAGCGTCAGGCCGACCACTGTCCCCTCGCCCGGGCGGCTGCGGATGTCGATCGTGCCGCCGTGCTCCTCGACCGCCTTGCGGGCGACGCCGAGCCCCAGGCCGGTCCCGCCGCTCTTGGTCGAGAAGTAGGGCTCGAACAGGCGCGGCAGGAGGGCGGGATCGATCCCGACCCCCGTGTCGCGCACCTCGATCCGGACCCTCGCCCGGCCGGCCGGATCGCCGTTGTCGCGCGCGGCGCTCACCGTCAGGGCGCCTCCCGAGGGCATCGCCTGGAGCGCGTTCTCGATGAGGTTGACCAGCGCCCGCGCGATGACGGCGCGGTCGATCAGGACGTCGGGAAGGTCGGGGGGGATGTCGCGCTCCAGCCTCACCCCGGGCGGCGGGGCGGCGGCGTATGGCCCGAGAGCGTCGTCCAGCAGGGCCGCGACCGGCGTCGGCTCCATCTTCAGATGGGGGATGCGCGCGTAGGCCGAGAACTCCAGGGCGATCCGCCGCAGCACTCCGACCTGCTTCTGGATGTTGTCGAGGCACTCGCCCAGGACGGCCCGGAAGCGGGTGTCGTCGGCCGCCCACAGGCGGCGGATGTGCTCCACCGACAGCTGGATCGGCGTCAGCGGGTTCTTGATCTCGTGGGCGACCCGCCGGGCCATCTCGGCCCAGGCGGCCAGACGCCCCGACCGGACGATCTCGGTGACGTCCTCCAAGAGCACGATGAGCCCGGGGGGCGCCCCCTCCTCCGGGACGAAGGGGATGAAGACGGCGCGCAGGCGCCGCTCGGCCCCCTGCCGCATGAGGGACAGCTCGGCCTCCCTCTCGGAGCCGCGCGACAGGGCCCGCGCCAGGGCATCGCGGAGCGGGGCGAGATACGGGTCGCGCCCCAGGCGTTCGGTCAGGTTCTCTCCCGGCTGCGCGGCTCCCGCGCTGCCCGCCAGCAGGCCCTGCGCCGCAGGATTGATGGTGATGATCGATCCCGACGCGTCGATCGACACGACACCGGTCGTGGCGGACTTCAAGATTTTCTCGATGTAGTCGGTGCGCCGCTTCAAGTTTTCGCGCTGCTCCCGCAGGGAGGCCGCCATGCGGTTGAACGACTCGACGAGGATCGCGGTCTCGTCGCTGGCGGTCGCGGCCACGCGGACATCGAGGTCTCCTCCGGCGACGCGGCGCGCGGCGCGCGCCAGGAGGGCGATCGGCCCGGCGACCCGCCCGGCCACGACGTACGCCACGAGCGCCATGAGGAGGATCGTCACGCAGGTGATGATCAGGATGGCGTCCTCGACCTCCTCGACCTTGCGGGCCACGGCGCGGCGCTGGGAGGAGAGCGGGATCGAGACGATGCCGATCGTACCGTCGCGGTCGATGCGCATCGGGGCGCTCAGGGTGAGGGACTCCAGGCCGCCCATCCTCCACCGGGCCAGGCGGAACGGCTCGCGGTCAAGGAAGACGGCGCGGTAGGTGGCGCCGTCGAGGCGGGTGTTGAACAGTCCCGAGCTGTAGAGTTCGCGCGTGCTCGTCGCGAGCAGCTCGACGTCCCGGTAGACGTTGATGTCCTGCCGCACCACCTGGCTCAGCCAGAAGATGACGTCGTCGTCGAGGACCGGCGCCTCATCGGCGCTGACGTTCAGGTAGTCCTCGGCCACGCGCCGCACCGTCTGGAGGGAGGAGAGTCCCGACGTGGTGAGTTCCCTGTCGAACTCCTGCCTGTTGAAGCGGGTCATGAAGTAGGCGAGCGCCAGGAGCGGCACCAGCCCCGACAGCAGGAGCACCGACAGCAGCCGGCCGTAATACGTCCCGGGGGGCAGCCGCGGAACCCGCCGCGCCGCGATCCAGCCGGCGGCGCGGCGCAGGGCGAGCAGCGAGGCGGCCAGGGCGCAGTTGAGCAGGAAGACTCTCAGATACGCCGCCAGGCGGCCCGTGTGGCTCGGGCGCGCGTGCGCCAGGGCGAAGATCTCTTCCCGGCCCCGGGCGTAGAGGATCCGCGCCGGGCCGTCGCCGAGGTCCGCGGAGACCCAGGAGACCGCTCCGCGCCTGATCCCCTCGAGCTCCGCCCCGGGGGGAGGGGGGATCTCGCCGTGGGACTCGTAGATCCGCTCCAGATGGGGACCGAAGACCGCGACCACGGGATCCGACCGCAGGAGCTCGGGGTTGGTGCGCGAGGGCCCCGGGGCGCGGAAGAGATCGAGGTACCCCGTCTCGGTGCCGAGCATCGGCAGGTTGTCGTAGTGGTCGGCGATCGTCAGGACGGCCAGGAGCGGGACCCCTCCGGGAGCGCGGATCCAGCGCGCCCCGGAGATGACCGGCTTGCGGACCGTCGCCCCGGGGCGCGGCGGGACCTCCACCAGGTCCTTCCCCGCCGATCGCGCCGCCTCGTCGAAGGGGACGTCGAGCATGGGG
>JACQNT010000004.1 GCA_016202915.1 Acidobacteriota bacterium | reverse complement strand
GTGGCGCGCTCCCTGCCCGGGGGGCAGCGGCTCGACGTGGATTCGTTCGAACGACGCATTCTGGGAGCCGAGCGCCGCCTCGTCCGGATCGGCAGGGAGCCGGGAGGGGCGCGCGCGATTGCGCCGGAGGCCGGCGACCTGGTTCTCCTCTCGGCGCGCAACCTCGATTCCTGGCTGGTCGCCCTCGCCGCGCTCTGGAAGCGCGGCTTCGTGCCCCTGCTGGCGGACGCCGACCTGTCCCGCCCGGAGATCAGCGAGGTGGTGGGAGTCTTCCGCCCGGCCTTCTGCATCCTCGATCGGCGCGCGGACCCGGAGGGAGGCTCGTTCGAGAGCCTCGGGGAGTCTCTCGCGGGGCTCCACGCCTGCGTCCCGGCGCAGCGGGCTGGCGGGGCCCCGGCGTCCGCCCGTCCGAAAGCGCCGCAGGACGCCGCGATCGTCCGCCTCACCTCCGGCACGACCGGGAAGCCGCGCGGCATCGTCGTGACCGCCGGACAGCTTCTGTCCGATGCCCGCAACATCTGCGGCACGATGCGCCTCCGTCCGGAGGACACGATGGTGGCGGCGATCCCCCTGGGGCACGCCTACGGGTTCGTGCACCTGTTCATGTCGCTGGTGCTGCAGGGCACCCGCCTCCTGCTCCTGGAGCAGCCGCTGCCGGCGATGCTGGTCGAGGCGCTCTCGGGGGCCGGCCCCCTCGTCATGCCCGGCACGCCTTACCTCTTCGACCTTCTCCTGCAGGCCGGCGGGAGAAGGCGCTTCAAGGGGCTGCGCCTCTGCCTGTCGGCGGGCGCCCCGCTCCCCGAGCGCCTGTCGCGCGCCTTCGAGGACCGCTTCGGCCTGCCGATCCGGACCTTTTACGGCGCCAGCGAGTGCGGCGGGATCTGCTTCGACAGGTCGCGCGACGGGGTCGTCCCGGACGGCTGCGTCGGCACGCCGCTCGACGGGGTGCGCGTCACCCTGCGACCCAGCCCCGGACTGGATGAGGGGACGGGGAGGATCTGCGTCGAGAGCGAAGCGGTGGCGCTCGGCTACCTGCCGGCGGATCCCCGGGGGGCGTTGCAGCCGGGCCGCTTCCTGACCTCCGATCTCGGACGCCAGGAAGAAGGCGGACGACTGCGGATCACGGGGCGCCTCGACCGGATGATCAACGTCGGGGGCCGGAAGGTGGATCCCGTTGAGGTCGAGGCGGTGCTGCGCGATCTCCCGGCGGTGCGCCAGGCGGTCGTGTTCGGCGCCCCCGATCGGCAGCGCGGCCAGGCCGTCTGCGCCCTGCTCGTCGCGGCGCGCGGCCTGACGCGCGAGGCGGTGCTCACCGCCTGCGGGGCGCGTCTGGCGCGGTTCAAGGTTCCCCGGCGCGTCGAGTTCGTGGAGAAGATCCCCCTCAGCGCGCGCGGCAAGACGGATCGGCGCGCTCTCGCGAGCCTGCTCACCTCCCGGGCGCCGTCGCGCTCCGCGCCCCCGCCTGCCGGTCCGCCGCGCTCTCCGCGTCCCACAATTCAAAGAAGTTGAACCACTGGGTCGGGTAGCGCGCCACGATCGCCTCGGCCCGCCGCGCGAATTCGTCCGCGGCGGCCTGGAGCGAGCTCTCCTCGAGTCCCACCCGCAGAGGGCCGTCCAGGACGATCCGGTAGCGCCAGTGGCCGATGATCGGGACGCAGACGATGAGGATCGGCGCGCCGCTCGCCCGCGCCAGGAGGAACGGTCCGGCCGGCAGGCGGAGCGGGGCGCCGAACAGCGCCGCGCGGCGCTCCGGAGGCCCCATGGCCCGATCTCCCTGGACGGCGACGACCTCGCCCCTCCGGAGCGCCAGGAGGAGGTCCACGCCGTTCCAGGCCGATCGCCCCGCCGCGATCGTCCGGACGCCCGGGTGGGCGCGGGCCCGCTCCTCCCAGCGCGATGACCCCGCCTCCTCCGGCCGCAGGACGACATTGACCTTGCGGCCGAGCCGCGACAGGAACGCCAGCCCCATCTCCCAGTTTCCCAGGTGGAGCGTCACCACGACGAGCCCCCTGCCCTCCGCCAGCAGGCCCTCGATCGTGCGGGTGGCCGCCTCGCCCCCCTCGACCCGGCGCGCGGCTGCCTCCGGCCTGAAGGGCAGGAGGTCGGTGTAGCTGACCATGAACTTGCTGAAGTTGTAGAACAGGCGGAAGGCCAGCAGGCGCGAGGCGAGGCCCCTCCGGCCGGTGATCCGCGTAAGGTTCAGGCGCGCCGCCCGCCTCTCGCGCGGCATGGCGGCGAAACACAGGAGGGTGGTGGCAAGATGGATCGGCGGCCGGAGAAAGCGCGGGACCCTCGGGATGATGGCGTGGATCAGCCGCCAGGAGAGGTCGCGGTTCCAGCCGTGTGTGTACCAGCGGACGGCGTCCGATCGCGGGGCCCGGATCGATCCATGCATGCGCGGCTCCCGCGGCGTCCCCACCGGATCAGGCCGGCGACAGGGTGATCTCGATGTGGAGCGAGTTCTCGATGGCGGAGAGCCGCCTGCGGAGGGCCTCGACGTCGGCGCCCGAGGGCAGGTCGAACCGCATCTCCATCTCGTAGAGGGGCGTGCCGCTCGAGGCGGCCAGGCGGAGCTGCGAGACGAGCTGCACGATGTTGCCGCCGGCGTCGGCGATCGCCCGGGCCGTCCTGGCGACGATGCCGGCCTTGTCCTCGCCCATCGTGCGCAGGCGGAACGGCCGGCCCTCCGGCGGCGATGCCGGCGAGGAGCCCGCCTCCACCGGCTTGATGAAGATCGTCATCCCCTTCTCGTATTCCAGGTGCTTGCAGGCCAGATGCAGCCGCTCGCCGATGTCCGCCCCCTGCCCCGTGATCATCACCATCGTCGCGAACTCGCTTCCCAGGTTCATCATGCTGCTGTTCTCGAGGTTGCACCCGAGTTCGAAGATCATCTCCGCGAGATCGGCGACGATCCCGGGGCGATCCTTTCCGACGGCCGTCAGTATGAAATGGCGTCGCACACGGGCTCCTGCGAGAGGCTCACCGTCCCCGCCGCCCGGGCGACGCGCCCGCGAAGCCGCGCGACGGGGTGCAGGACCCGATTCTAATCCAGGTCCGCCGTCGCGCGAAGCGGAATCCGGGCCGGGTCGTGCACCCCCCGGGCCGGGGTATGATGCGTGGGTCTCTCCCGAGGGCGCGCCGCCATGGAACCCACCTTCTTCCCTTGCCTCGATCGCGGGATCGACCTTTTCAACAAAGAGAGATTCTTCGAGGCCCACGAAGCCTGGGAGGACGCCTGGAGGCTCGAGAAAGGCGAGCCGGCCCACTTCCTGCACGGTCTCATCCAGGTGGCCGCCGGATTCGTCAAGCTGCAGCGCGGCGAGCCGAAGGGGACGGTCGCCCTGCTCTCCAAGGGCGCGGCCAAACTGGAGCGGTTCCTTCCGGGCCGCTACGGCGTCGATCTTCAGGATCTGCTCGCCTCGGCCGCTCGCTGGAGACGGGACGCTGCGGAGATGCTGGCCTCCGGAAGGACCGGTTTCGATTCGTCGGCCCTGCCGCGCCTGGCGCGGGTCCGGCCCTCGCCCGACAGGCATTCCGGCGCGCCGGCCTGCGGCGATTGACACGAGGCCGCGCCTCGTCGTATACAGGGCGCGGTTGCGTTCCTTGACATCTCGCATCGCGGGCGATCCTCCCGGGGCCGTCGTCCCGGGGGGACTGAAAAGGGAAGGGGGTGCGAGGCCCCCGCTGCCCCGCAACTGTGAGCGGTACCGAAAACCGGGAAATCCCACTGGGGGACCTGAGCCTCTGGGAAGGGCCGGCGAGTAGAGAGCCGCGAGCCAGGAGACCTGCCCGCGATGGCATCGTGATGGACCTTTCGCGGGAAAGGGCTCCCCGAAGCCACCGACGTGGCCCCGACCCCGAAGCGGTCGGGGCTTTTTGTTTCCCGGCGATCCATCGCGAGCGCTTTCACCTCGAGGGGGGTCGCCGTGCTCCACCCCGCTGTCGTCCGCCGTCTGCCAACAGGACTTTCGGTCCTTCCCGTCCTGTGGTTCCTGGCGGCCGCTCCTGCCTGGCCGATCGCGACGACCGACTGCTTCGCCGACCGGATCGCCGC
>JACQNT010000046.1 GCA_016202915.1 Acidobacteriota bacterium | reverse complement strand
GGACGGTCCGCGGCGGGAACACGGCCTCCTCGCGCCCGTCGGGCAGCCGCCGCCTGATCTGCACCTTCATCCGCCGGATCCGGGCGGTCTCGATGCGGCGTCGGATCGCGTCCTGCGATCCGCCGAGCGTGGCCAGCGTCGGCTCGACCAGCTCAAGGAGCGAGCGGAACGAGTGGGAGTAGCCGTTGTGCGGTGTTGCGGTGAGAAGGAGGAGGCCGCGGGCTGCGTCCCGGAGGGCCAACCCGAGCCGGGTGCGCTGCGTGCGGTAGGGGTTGTCGGGCGTGCCGGACTCCGCCAGGCCGTGCGCCTCGTCCACCACGATCAGGTCCCAGCGCTTCCGCAGTGCCCGGTTCCGCACCGTCTCCTTCTTGAGGAAGTCGACGGAGGTGATGACGCGCGGGAGCGCGTCCCAGGGGCTCACGCCGGCCGGCCGGCCCGTCTGGACCCGGGAAAGGCCCGAGGCGTTGTCGATCAGAGTGAACTCGAGGCCGAACTTGTCGCTGAGCTCGTCGCGCCACTGGTCCATGAGGCCCGGGGGCGTCACGACCAGGATGCGCGAGGCCCGCCCGCGTGCCATCAGCTCGAGCATGGCGAGCCCGGCCTCGATGGTCTTCCCCAGCCCGACGTCGTCGGCGACGAGGAGGCTCGGCCGCGGCTTGTGGAGGAGGCGCAGCGTCGGCGCGAGCTGGTAGGCCTCGAGGGCCACCCTCCCGAACCGAGCGCCGGACAGCAGGCCCGTCTCACGCACCAGGGTGGCGCCCAGGACGAGGTGCGCCCGCGACCAGGCGGCGAGGGAATCGACACCGCCGAGGTCGAACTGGACCTCCTCGCTCGGGAGGGGTGTGGCCTCCTCCGGCGGGATCACCGCCGCAAGGGCGGCGGGCGTGTCGCCGTCCAGGGCTTCGACCTCGACGATGCGGCGATCGTCGCCCGCGGAGGTGACTTTGCGGACCCGCCAGGGGCGGTCACGGAGCAGGACGCGGTCGCCCACGCCTACCGAAAGCGTCATGTTGTAGGCCTCTTGGCGGAATCCGGATCGCTGAAGAACGCACCCGTGCCGATCTTCCCATCGATAGGGTAGCAGAGGTCTCGCCTGGCGGAGAAGCCCCTTCCTCCCCAGGACTTGGCCCGGAGTTCGGGTCGGGTTAGACCCGTAGCGAATGTCTCGAGCGGTCCGCCGCACCCGAAGGCGACCGACCGCCGCCACCCAACCCCGCCCCGACGGCTACCGGATGGAGATCGAGCCTCGGGAGGCGGGAGTGGTGCTGCGCATCTTCAAGGCCTACGCGGACGGCCTCTCCCTCACTCGGATCGTCCGAATGCTGAACGAGGAGGCGATTCCCGGACGGGTCCGTTCAAGCAAGGGTTGGTCCCCGGCCACAGTGAGTCGGTTGCTCGACAACGAGAAGTATGTCGGCCGTTGGCGCTGGAACAAGACGGAGAGCCGCCGCGATCCGCGAACGGGTCGCCGGCGACGTTTCACGAAGCCCGAGTCCGAGTGGGTCGTCCACGAGGACGATTCCCTGCGCGTCGTGCCGCAGGACCTGTGGGAAAAAGTCCGGGCTCGGTGGCGGGATGTACAGCGAAGCTGGCCTGGCGGGAAGGGGCGCCGCGGGTTCTCGGAGGTTCAAGGTGGTCGAGAAAAGCACTTCCCGACGCACCTCCTCTCCGGGACGATGGCCTGCGGGAAGTGCGGCGCGGCCATCGCCGAGGTGAGCGGCAAGGGAGGCGGCTACTACGGGTGCCTCGGGGCAGCGAAAGGGGCCTGCGACAACAAGATGCTCGTACGGCGCAAGCTCGCCGAAGCCAAGATCCTGAAGGCGGTGGAAGAGGAGCTCTCCGAGCCCGAGCACATCCGTTACGTCCTGGAGCGGGTCGAGGAGGAAGTACGAAAACTCTATTCGCATATCCCCGAGACGATCCGCGTGAAGGAAACTGAGCTTGCCGCGGATGAGCGGCGGCTGGCGAACTTCGTGGACTTCATCGGCGAGGGGCGGGGGAGCCACGTGTTGGCCAAGGCGCTCGTCGAGACCGACCGAAGGGTCGAGGCGCTGCGGGAGGAACTCGACGGTCTTCGCCGAAGCAGCGAAAAGGTCTTCCAGGCTCCCCCGCTCGAGTGGATCGAGGAGCGACTCACCCAGTTGAAGGACCTCCTGGAGAGGAGGACCGAGCAATCTGCGCTGATCCTGCGGAGGTTTCTCGGACAGATACGGCTCGAGCCGACTCGAGGGGACATCGGTCGGCCTTACTATCTCGCGCGAACCACGCTCGACTCCCTGGTCCTCATGGAACCGTTCACCGAGCCTTACAGCTCGGAGGGCGGTTCGAATTCATTGCGTTGGCGGACCCGGACCCAAAGAATTCGAACCGTTGTCAGGATCGCTCTCGACAGGATCGCCGGGGAGGACAGCCGCCACGCGTGCCGGAGCGGGGATCGGGTTCTGGCGGGCCCGCCTGTGGCGTGTCGCCCCTGAGGCACGGGGGGAGGGCGGCCCCTCGCGTCATCGATCCCGAGGGTCTCTTGACCCCGGTCGCGGCTGTCGTCTCCCGCGCCCCCGCAGGGTCCGTCGAGACCTCGTGACACTCCCGCCTCCTCCAGCGGAGGAGCAGACGCGTTCGACGGCCCGCCGGAAGGAGGCGGGATCGATGGCGGGGAACCGGTGGAGGCGCGGCTCGATTCGTTCGAAACACCGCAGCAACTCGCCGAGGTCGACGATGCCGCGCACGATCATCTCGCGCACGTCGGCTTCATCCTGGGCGTGGCCGCGCTCGATCTTCGACAGAGCCTGAGCGTAGGGATCGTAGTGATAAAAGCTGACCGTCCCGTTTCGCTCGATGAACGGACTGCGATCCTGCCACCCGGGAACCTCAGGGATGAAATCCGCCGGACTGGCCAGCTCGATGTTGAGCTCGAGAGACTCCTTGAGGTTGGGCAGTTCGCGAAACACGTGCTCGTCTTCGGGAATCATGAGGATGTCGACATCGATGGTGCTCGCGCGCCAGTCGTTCAAGACGGCCGTGGCCCCCCCTGTGAAGTACAGACGCACCTTCTTTTTCGCCGCACGCCCCACCGCTTTCATGAAGGTGCGGATGCGGTCCGCGTCCGCTAGCCGGCGCATTCGATGGCCCGCTCAAAGCTGACGAGGCGCCGGATCAAAGCGTTGTATCGGGAGTGGGCCGAATCAGGGTCGGAACGGGCGAGAAGAGCATAGAGCCGATGCTCGGCTCGGTCGAGCCTGCGCCTGGGGACGTCGATGCCCGACCGCCGGAGCCGGGGAGCGCCGACCGCCACCAGCAGGGCCGGGATCGATGTCCGCCCAGCGCCTAGGTCGTCGAGGCCTTCCCGGACCAGATCCCCGCCCGGCCATCCTTCGTAATCCATCACCCCGAATTATATGGCGGGGGCTGCTCGATCGCGAGCAGGATGGTGGAGGCGGCGGGAGTCGAACCCGCGTCCGGTAAGGTTCGAACTGAGGCTATTACACCCCTATCCACCTCGCCACGTCTCGTTTCTCGCTCACCGTGGCGGCAAGTGTTGGGATCGAGGACTCGGGGACGGCGGCCTGTTCATCTGCGACAACCTGCTCTGGTTCGGGAAGGTCGCCGGGCCCGACCAGGACGACGACACGCGCGGCGTGCGCGAACTGACCCGCCTCCTCTGCGCCGATCCCGGCCTTCACACCACGATCGTGCCGCTGCGCGACGGCGTCGGCGTCAGCCTGCGGCTGTAGGGCCGCGGGCCGAGCACATCAGGATCGGGCGGCGCAGATCCTCGTCAGGTGTTCCTCGACATCCGGGAGCGGCAGGGAGCTGGGCACCGGCTCGCCTTCAGGGCCGGCGCGATACAGGCGGGCGTCCAGGGAGTCGCTGCCGGTGTACGTCCACCGCCCGCCGCCGGCCGTCTCCTGCGCGTTGAACTCCGCCGCCACCTCCTGGAGATCGAACCGGCCGCCGCGCGGCGGCGTCAGCGTGTCGAACCAGGAGAAGATCCGGAACGCCATCTCGTAGATGCACCCGCCGTCCATCCGCGTGGCGGTCAGGACGCGGTGGTGGCGCGCCACGTTAAAGCGCGCCATCCGGTCGAGGGGCTCCGACGCCTCGATGACCGTCAGGCGCGCCGCGGCGTGCTCGCGCACCCGCGCCACGTCCCCGATCCTCATCAGCGATCTTATGAGGGACGCGAAGGCGTCGGCCCACAGCTCCTTGTAGCGGGCGGCGCCTGAAATTAAGTCGGGCATCATGTCGAGCAGGCGGTCGTAGAGGATCTCGTACCTTTCGTACTGCGGCCGGCCGCGGATCTCGGAGGCCACAGGGGAGCGGCCGTCGTCGTCGAAGGCGGTCACCACGGCGTCGAGCTTGAACGCCTCGGGCGTGGTGAACTCCTCGAAATCGCCAGTGCGGGCCGCCTGCACCAGGGCCCTCTCGTGCCGCAGCGCTTCCTCCGGCCGGAGCGCACCGTACACGGAGAGGAGGCCGTCGGTGTCGAAGTGGTTGTTGGTGACGATCGGAATCCCCCGCAGCCAGTCGTCGCGCCCCGGGTCGCGCGCCAGCTTCAGCACCATCTCGGTCGTGGTGTCCGCCTTCAAGTGCTTCGGGGTGCGGTTCCCCGGCCAGTGGCTGACGTTCAGCCCGCCCTCGACCACACCATCGACGCACAGGAAGGGTTCCTTCAGCCCCGGGTCGTGGAAGGCGAAGATCATGGCGCGCCGACTATACAGCGGCTGCGGCAGAAACGCCGCAAGGCGGCGCGGGGGGATCCCCGGAAAGGGGGCGGGGACCGCCCCCAAAATGAAGATGCTTCAGCGCGCGCGCGATTGACTCACCCCGGAGCGTGCGTTAGAGTAACGCCCCACCATGATCGGTCCCGACGATTCACCGCAGCGAGCCGCTCCGGTCGAAAGAAGCCTGGCGCCGGCGCTCCTGAT
>JACQNT010000003.1 GCA_016202915.1 Acidobacteriota bacterium | reverse complement strand
TACTGCGGCGAGGCCCTGATGGCGCTGGCTGCGCCGACGCTCTCCTCCCGGGTCGGCTTCCTGATGGACGCCCTGCTGCCCGCGGGCGGGGCCCCGGCGGGCGGCTGGAGGCGCGCCGCAGCGATCCCGCGGCGGGCGCTGGCCCTGGCGCGCGGCGCGCTGTGGCAGGCCGCGGAACGCAGGGGCCTGGAATGACCCTCGCCGCCCCGGTCGAGCGTCCGCTGCGCCCTTCGGAGGACGTGGTCTCCCGCGCCATCGCCGGGGAGCAGATCCTCGTGCCGGTGCGCAGCGGCGCCGCCCGGATGGATTTCATCTTCACCGTCAACGAGGTCGGCGCCTTCATCTTCCGGCTGCTCGACGGCAGCCGGACGGTCTCCGAGATCGCCGCCCTGGTGAGCCGGGAGTTCGAGGTCACGGAGCAGCAGGCACACTCCGACGCCAGCGAGTTCCTGGAGGCCCTGCGCGACGCCCGCCTGGTCCGCCCCGCCGCGGAGGAGGCCCGGTGAGCGCCTGCACGGAACTGTCCTACAACGCCTTCGGCGAGCGCCTGAACCGCGCCGGTGCGCGCGACCGGATCCCCCTGGCGGGCTCGATCGAGGTGACCTTCAAGTGCAACCTGCGCTGCGTGCACTGCTACATCCCCGACTACTCGGGCCGGAACGAGATGAGCACCGCGGAGATCTCCCGCATCCTCTCCGAGATCGCCGACGCAGGATGCCTGTACCTGCTGCTGACCGGCGGCGAGGTCCTGAGCCGGGCGGACTTTCCCGAGATCTACCTGCGCGCCAAGAGGCTCGGCCTTCTCCTGACGGTCTTCACCAACGGGACCCTCCTGGACGAGAGGACCGCCGACCTCCTGGCGGAGTATCCGCCGCACGGGCTCGAGATCACGCTCTACGGCCTGTCCGACGAGATGTACCTCAGGACCACCGGCTTTCCCGGCCGCTTCACGGCCGTGCGGCGGGCGATCGACCTCATCCTGGCCCGCGGGCTGCCCCTCACCCTCAAGGCGGTCGCCATGGAGCCGCTCGCCGACGAGATCGCGAAGATGCAGGCCTTCGCCGAGTCGATCGGCGCGCACTTCCGCTCCGACCCGATCATCCACGCCCGCCTCGACGGATCGCTGGGCCCGACGACGGTGCGGCCATCTCCGGAGCGCGCCGTCCGGCACGACACCGAGGATCCGAGGCGCCTGGCCGATTACCTCAGGTACTACAGGGAATACGTCCTGACCACGCAGCCGACGCATCTCCTGATGTCGTGCGGCGCGGGGCTCAGCAGCTTCCACATCGACCCGCATGGGACGCTCCTCTCCTGCGAGGCGCTGCCGCTCAACGGCTACGACCTGCGCCGCGGCACCTTCCGCGACGGCTGGTACGGCATCGTCGGCGCGATCCGCGGGAGGGAGGCGGCCGCCACGAACGTCTGCGCCTCGTGCGAGCTCCGGGCGCTGTGCGACCGCTGTCCCGCGACCGCCATGCTGGAGACCGGCAGCCCGGACGGCTGGGTCCCCTACTTCTGCGAGGTGACGCACCGCCGCGCCGCGGTGCTGGAGGAGAAGATGGGGAACGCGGAGAAGGCCGCACGCTTCAGGGCGCACGCCGAGAAGGTCGCCTCCGGCTGGACGCCGCCGGGCGCCGTCCTGCCGCGCGCCACGCCCTTCCTCGCGGCCGGGGCAGGCTGCGCGGGCGGGGCCTGCGCGACCGGCTGCGGCAAGAGCGCTACGAAAACCCACGCAACGCAACTCTTGAAGATCGACCGCCCGCGGACCGATCCTGCATCCCAAAAGGAGGCCGTTCCATGACACGCAACGCGAGCCGGCCGTCCGGCGACAGCCGGCGTCCCTACCAGGCGCCGGAGCTGCGGCGCGTCCGGCTGGTGCCGGACGAGGCCGTCCTGGCGTCCTGCAAGAACCAGTCGACCTCCGGCCCGACGGGGCTGGCGGGCAAGTGCGTCGGCTCCCCGTCCACCTGCTTCCAGAATGCCTCCTAGCGCCCCTGCGCCGCTCGTCCTGGAGGTCGCGCGCATCGGCCTGGCCGTGTGCGCCGCGGATCCCCTGATCCGCCTGGTGGCGGAGCCGGCCCACGTCCCCTTCCTGGCGGAGGTCGCGGGGGAGGACTGCACCACGGTGATCCTGGGCCCGGCGTCCGGCCGGCCCGCCTCCCGCGCCCGCGGCCGGACGCTGTTCGAGACGGGCTCCGTGTGGCGTCTCGAGGAGGTCGGCGGAAACCATCTGTTCACGTTCCGGTCGCCGCTCTTCGGCAAGGATCCGTATCTTACCGTGGAGTTCGACCAGGAGTACTCGAGCGGCCGCGGCGAAACCCTGGTCGGGGGCCCGATCCTGAGCGAGGAGGAGCTGCACCCGTTCGTCTACCCGTTCGACGAGGTGGTGTTCCTGGCGCGCCTGTCGCGGGGCCGCGGCGTCCTGGTGCACGGCTGCGGCCTGGCGCTCGCCGGGCGCGGCCTCCTCTTCCTCGGCACCTCGGGAGCCGGCAAGAGCACGACGGCCCGCCTGTGGAAAGAGCGCGGGGGGGTGACCGTCCTCTCCGACGACCGCATCGTCATCCGCGCCGACGGAAGCGGCTATCGCATCTTCGGCACGCCGTGGCACGGGGAGGCGGGCTGGGAGACGCCGGGCTCGGCGCCGCTCCAGGCCGTCTACATCCTTGAGCAGGCCCCCAGGAACCGGATCACGGACATCAGCCCCTCCGCGGCGGTGGCGCAGATGATGGTGCGCGCCTTCCCCGCCATGTGGGACCAGCAGGGGCTGGAATTCGCCGTCCGCTTCCTTGCCGACCTGGCCGAGCGCGTGCCTGTCAAACGCCTGCGGTTCCTCCCGGACGGATCGGCGGTGGACTGTGTCCTCGCCGCCTCCGGGGAGGCGACCGGCGACAACAAGGAGATCGAGCAAGGAGAGCGGCGATGACGCAGATCCTGGTGGTGGACGACGAGAGCACGATCCGCGACATTCTGACCGAGTTCCTCACCAGCCACGGGTATTCGACCGAGGGGGCCGAGGACGGCACCCAGGCCCTCGCCAAGGCCAGGCGCCTGCGGCCGCAGGTGATTTTCCTGGACATCATGATGCCCGGGATGAGCGGGATCGAGACCCTCAAGCGCCTGCGCAGGGAATCGCCCGACTCGGCCGTGATCATGATCAGCGGCCACGCCGACACCGACCTGGCGCTCCAGGCGCTCGACCTCGGGGCCTACGATTTCATCCAGAAACCCCTCGATCTGAAGTATCTCGAACGGACCCTGCTCGCCAGGATCGTCACCCTGGAGCCCTCCGGTAGCCCCGAGCCCGGACAGGAGGTCGAAGGTGCCCGCGGACGCGGCCCAGGCCGCCGCGCACGGTAGGGCCGCCCCGGCCCTCCCGGTCCTGCTCGCCGACCGCCAGGGCGTGGCGTTCGTCGCCACGCCGCGCGGCATCGAGAGCCTGCGCATCCCGCGCCGCTACTGGGGGCCGCAGGTCGGGGTGGTCCCCATCCCCGTCAGCGACGAAGAGGTCCGGGGCGCCGAGTTCGCTCCACCCGGCGAAGCCGGCACCTGGCCACGGGCGGTGCCGCGCCCGGATCTCCTGGTCCCCGCCCTGTCGCGCCTCCTCAACGGAGATCACGTGGAGCTGAGCCTGCAGCCGAGCCGCGACGGCCTCAAGGCGCAACTCGTCACGGCGCAGTCGGAGGAACAGCCCTTCCCGATCGCTCCCAAGGACGCCATCGGCTTCCTGGCGGCGGTCTTCGGCCACGCGCCGCGCGGCGTGATCAGGACGGCGGGGACGCCGGCCTCCCGCCTGCTTTTGAGCGTTCGCCCCGCAGCGCGGCGCAGCGAGTACCGCGTCCGCCTCGCCGGGGTCGTGGAGGGCCCCCAGCCCCCCACCCTGGCGGATGCCGGGATGTCGCCCGCGACCCTGGAGCTGGTCCTCGAGAGGCTCGAGCGGCCCGTGGGGATCTTCCTCGTGTCCGGGGGATCGACCTCGGGGCGCAGCACGACCCTGGAGCTTCTGGCGGCCACCCTCAAGGCGCGCGGCCGCTCGGGCGGCCGGATCGGCGCGCGCGGAGGCGCCGGGAAGCCGGACCTCCCGTGGCTGGCGGAGACCCTCTCCGACTGGCCCTTCCCCGAGAGCCTCCTGGCGGGCGGCGTCGAGTTCGTGCTTCTCGAGCAGCTCGGAGGCGAGGGAGAGCTGGCCCTCGCGGCCCGCCTGGCGGCCGGCGGCTGCCTGGCCCTGGCCGCCGCACCGGCGGGCGACGCGGAGGCCCTGGCGCGTGCCGTGGCGCGCGATCTCGAGGAAGGCGCCGCCCCGGCCGTTCCCGTGGTGATCCTGAGCCAGGCGGTCGTCCGGACGGTCTGCAGGAGCTGCATCGGCTGGCAGACGATTCCGGCGGCCGAGGCGCGGCGCCATGGGTTCCACCGGCGCGACCTGGAGGAGATCGAGCGTCGCGGCGGCCTGGCGATCCCCGTCGGCAAGGGGTGCGGCGACTGTGCCTACACCGGGGCCCGCGGCCTGACGGGCGTGTTCGAGCTGGTCGGCCCGGACAGGAGCGCGGGATCGCTGCCGAGGATGCGCGAGGAGGGCTGGCGCAAGGTCCTGCAAGGAGCGGCGTGCTTCGCTGACGTGACCGCCCTGCCGGGCGCCCACCGTCCCCTGCGCTCCCTGCGGGAGGTGCTGGTGCACGCGGGCCTGGGATCGGCCGGAAGCGAGGGCCTCGCCCGGACCGGAGAGCACGCGGCCGGAGACCGCGCGCAGGCGCGGCAATCGGCGGCCCGACCTGGATCGACCCCGGCGGCGCCGGAGAGGCGCGGTCCTCCCGCGGCCTCCCAGGCTGTCCTCCTGTCCGGCCTGTTCAAGGCGGCCGCGTCGTCCCGCGCGCCCGAGCCCGGGGCGCTCGCCGCGCTGGCGAAGTCGATCGCCGCCGCCGCGGCCGCCCCGGAGCCGATCGAGGCGGCCCTCGCGCCGGCCGAGGGCTTTCAGCTCGCCTCCCACTCGGTCAACGCCGCCCGGATCGCCGCCCGGATCGCGAGCCACCTCGGAGTGGAGGTGGAGATCGAGGCCGTCGCCCGGCTGGCGCTGCTGCACGACGCGGGCCTGATCGGCGCGGAGATCGATCCCGCGGCGGAGGTGCCGCCGGTGCTGTCCGAGGAGATGCTCGATCCGCAAGGCTCGCGGCTGCAACCGCGGGCCGCCCTGAAGTCCCTGGGCGCCGACCCGGAGCTCGAGCAGCCGATCCGCCAGGTGCACGCGATCGCGGGGTTCGAGCAGCCTTCCAGCGAGGAGCGCGGACGCGCCGACGTCGGGGTCCAGGCCGTGGCGCTCGCGTGCCTCGTCGATCTCCACATGCACGGCCCGGGAGACAGGCGGCCGGCCGACGCGCCCGACGTCACCTCGCTGATCATGGAGCAGCACGGCCGGCGCTTCTCTCCCCTGCTGTTCCGTGCCCTGCTCAAGGCGATCCCGATCTTCCCGATCGGCTCGCTGGTGGAGCTGAGCAGCGGAGACCTCGCCCGCGTCGTGTCGCTCAACCAGGACAACCATTTCCGCCCGCGCGTCGAGATCGCCGCTGCCAGCGGCGGAGACGGGCTGGGGGAGCGCCGGGTCGTCGATCTGGCGCGCGCCCCTTTTCTGCACATCCGGCAGAGGGTTCCGGGCGCGGCGCCGGCCGGGAGGGCGCGGTCATGAGGGTCCGATCGGTCGGAGCCGTCCGGCTGGAGGCCGAGACGGTCCTTCTCGCCCTGATGGAGACCGGGCAGGTCCTGACCGTCCCGGTCAGAGGAGAGAGCATGCGTCCGACCCTTCTCCCGGGCGACGCGGTGGAGGTCGCCCCCTTCCTGGGGCTCCCCCGACCCGGCCAGATCGTCCTGGCGCGCCTGTCCGGTGCTCTCGTGGCGCACCGCCTGCGGGGCATGGTGATGCGGGAGGGACGGCGCCTCTACCGCCTCCAGGGGGACGCGGAGCGGGGTCCGGACCAGGGGATCCTCCGGGAGGATCTGCTGGGGCGGGTCGTCGCCATCCTCCGGCAGGGACGCCGCCTGGAGCTGGACGACAGCGTGGAGTCCCTCCGCCGCACGCTGCGGAGGCTCGAAGCCGGCGCGCGCCGGCGGCGGGCCGGGCGCGCCGCCGCGGTGCTCCTCGCGGCGACCCTGTGCGCCCTCGGCTGGGGAGTGGCCGCCGAGGAGCCGATCGCCCCCTCGCCCGACTACCGCTTCGCCGCGGGGGACGTCCTGAGCGTCCGGATCTGGAACGGCCAGAAGGTCGACGAGCTGAAGCTGACGGTGCAGAGCGACGGCGAGGCCTTCCTCCCGGTGATGGGGATCGGCTCGCTGGCGGTGGCCGGGAAGACGGTCGTCGAGATGAAGCGGGAGCTGGAGCGGCGCTTCGCCTCCATCTACAGGGAGACCTACGTCGAGCTCCTGATCACCAGGTACGCCGGGCACCGCGTGTCGCTGATGGGCGAGGTCAAGACGACGGCGCGCGACGACAGCGGCCCGGGCGAATGGCCGCTGCAGGGCCCGACGCGCCTGGTGGCCTTCCTGTCGGCCCGCGGCGGGCCCGCTCAGGACGCCGATCTCATGCGCATCCAGTTGATCCGCAAAGCGGGAGAGAGGCGCGAGATGAACCTCTTCCGGGCGGTCTTCCAGGGGACGGAGGAGGACGATCCCTATCTGGAGTCGGGGGATCTCGTCTTCATCCCCTCGCTGTCGATGGGCAACCGCAAGGTCTTCGTGCTCGGGGAGGTGAACTCCCCCGGGGTGGTCAACATCATCGACACGATGGGTCTGGTCGAGGCGATCGCCCGCGCCGGCGGGTTCACGCAGAAGGGGTACATGAAGGGCGTGGTGGTGCTGAAGCGCGGCCCCGAGGGAGCGGAGATGAAGGTCGCCAATTTCAAGGAGATGTTCCAGGGAGGGTCGATGGAGGCGGACATCGCGCTTGCGCCCGGCGACATCGTCTTCGTGCCGCGGCGCGCCATCGCCACGATCCAGGAGCTGTTCTCGATCATCAACCCGGCCCTCGGCATCATCGAAGCGATCTACATCATCGACAACTTCCGGAAGGACTGAGGCATGAGCGCGCAGTACGACCTGAATCTCCAGGATTACCTCCGCATCCTCAAGAAGCGCTGGAAGGTGGTGGCCGCGTGCTGCGTGGGGCTGGGAGCGCTCACCCTGGTCCTGACGCCCCGCATCCGCCCGGTCTACGAGGCGAGCGCGCGCGTGAAGTGGAGCCGCACCGACAGCGTCGCCGGCCTGTTCCTGGAGGCCTTCACCTGGAGCCCCGGCGACGACCTCGCCACGCAGGCGCAGATCATCACCAGCAAGCCGGTCGCTCTCCAGGCGGCGCAGCGCCTCGGCCGCATCGCCGCCGAGGTCACCCCCGAGGAGGTCCTGCGCGACAGGACGCTGTCCGCCGCGCTGGACGGCATGCTCCAGGCATACTCCGCCAGGCCGATCGAGGGGACCAGCCTGATCGAGATCCGGAGCGCCTGCGCCACCGCGGAGGATGCGGTGGCGGTGGCCAACGCCGTGATGGAGGAATACATCATCCGCCACACCTTCGAGCGCAACCGCCAGGCGATCGAGGCTCGCGAGTTCGTGGAGCGCCAGGTGGGGGAGGTCAGCGGCCGCCTCCGGGCGGCGGAGGAGCGCCTCACGGCCTTCAAGGAGCGCAACGTCGGCGCCAGCATGCCCGATGCCAAGGAGGTCCAGTTCTTCCAGGACGAGGCGAGCCGGACCGAGGCCCGCCTCGTGGCCCTGCGGGGGCTGGCGACCCTCCTGGAGAGCGGCGTGGAGGCGGGATCCTCGCCCGAGCTCCTGCTGGTGGACCTGCCCGAGGAGGCCCTGGCCTCCCTGCGGCTGGAGCTGACGAAGCTGGAGGACCGCAAGCGCCAGCTCCTGGCCTTCCAGAACGAGGATGCGCCGGAAGTCCAATCGATCCGCGAGCAGATCGACCGGCTCACCGAGCGCTTCCGCCGCGAGGCCCGCACGGCCCTGGGCCTGGCGCGCGACCGCAAGAGGGTGCTCGACGGCAAGCTGGCGCGCTTCCCGCGCGCCGAGCGCACGCTCCTGCAGCTGCAGCGCGAAGTGCAGGTGAACGCCGAGGCCTACGAGATGCTGATGCGCAAGCACCAGGAAGCGCTCATCAAGGAGGCCGACAAGGTGCAGGAGCTCTCGGTCGTGGAGGTGGCGACGCGCGCCGTGCCGCGCCGCATGCCCGGCCGCCTGCTGCGCTCGCTGGTGGGCCTGGTCGTCGGACTGCTGCTCGGTCTGGTCGCGGCGTTCGTCGCCGAGACCCTCGACACCTCCATCGGCAGCATCGAGGACGTCGAGCAGTACCTGGGCCTGTCGGTCATCGGCGTCGTGCCGCACATCGACGCCGACGCCAGCCGGCGGGAGATCCTGCAGCGCAACCCCGCCCTTTCGGCCGATCCGCACCTCGAAGGGCTGAGCGCCCTCGTGACCCAGTTTGACCCCCACTCGTCGGTCGCCGAAGCGTTCCGGTCGCTGCGGACCAACATCGAGTTCTCGCGCCTCGGCAAGGCCGGGCGCACCTTCCTGTTCACCTCCGCGTCGCCGAGCGAGGGGAAGTCGACCACGGTCGCCAACCTCGGCGTGGCCATGGCGCAGATGGGCATGAAGACCCTGGTCTGGGACTGCGATCTCCGCAGCCCCTCCCTGAACCGCATCTTCGGGGTCCCGCGCGAGCCCGGGTTCACCCACGTGGTGCTCGGGATGTCGCGGCTGGACGACGTCCTGCACCGCTTTTCCGAGGTCTTCCTCGGGCGCATCGACCTGCGCTCGATGCTCACCTCGGCGGGGCTGGAGAACCTCCACATCCTCACGTCCGGGGCGCTGCCTCCCAACCCCTCAGAACTCCTGGCCTCGCCCCTGCTGAACGACTTCATCGTCGAGGTCGCCTCGCGCTTCGACGTCATCCTGATCGACGCCCCGCCGATCCTGCCGGTGACCGACGCCGTGGTCCTGTCGACGCGGGTCGACGGGGTGGTGCTGGTGTACCAGCTCGGGAGGATCGGGCGGGCGGTGCTGAAGCGCGCCAAGAGCCACCTCGACAACGTGCACGCCGCCATCCGGGGGATCGTGCTGAACGACGTCAAGGCGGAGGTCAGCGCCTACACGCCGGAGATGGGTTACATCTACCACCGCTACGACGGCGGGGCCGGCGCCGCCGGCCGGGCCCCGGCGGAGCGTGCCGCAGGCGCCCCGTCGATCGCCGCCGGCGGCGGGCGGTGAGGACCGCCCGCCATGCCGGCCACCGCGCCCGCGCTCCCCGCCGCCCGGATCCTCTTCGCCTCGGGGCTGCTCGCCGCCCTGCTGGCGCTGTCGCTCTGGATCGGTAGCGCCCCGCCCGGCGCGCCCCTGCTCGGCGTCGCCGCGGTGATCCTGTTCCTCGCCACGCTGGTGAACGCCGAGGCCGGGCTGGTGATCATCGTCATCTCGATGCTCCTGTCTCCCGAGATCCCGCTGGCCTCGGCCGGCGGCGCCGGCCTGGAGGGGAGCCGCTCCGTGATCTTGAGGTCCGAGGACCTCGTGCTCCTGCTGGTCGGCTTCGCCTGGATCGCCCGCATGGCGATCCACAAGGACCTCGGGGCGATCCGCCGGACGCGCCTGAACGCGAGCATCGGGGTCTACATCGCCTGCTGCCTGTTCTCCACCCTCATCGGGATCGAGGCGGGGCGCATCCGCCCCGCGGTCGGGCTGTGCTTCGTCGCCAAGTACGTCGAGTACTTCCTGGTCTTCTTCATCACCGTCAACTATGTGCGCTCCGAGGACCGGCTGCGCCGGCTGCTCCTCGCGGTCCTGCTCACGGCCGCGGCGATCGACCTCTACGCCATCGCCCAGATCCCCTCGGGGGTCCGCCCCACCGCGCCCTTCGAGGGGAAGGAGGGGGAGCCGAACACGCTCGGCGGGTACCTGGTCCTCATCTTCTCCGTCTCCTGCGCCATCGCCCTCACCGCGACGGAGCGGAGATGGAGGAGGGGATGCGCTCTCCTGGCGGCCGGCTCGATCCCCCCCCTTCTGGCGACCCTGTCACGCAGCTCCTGGATCGGCCTCGCCGCCTCCCTGGTGGCGCTGTTCGCGCTGGCGCCGGCGCGCCGCAGGCTTGCCGCTGCCGCCATCCTGGCGGCGGCGCTCCTGTTCTTCGTCCATCCCCGAAGCGTCGAGCAGCGGATCGCCTACACCTTCCAGGGAGAGGAGGAGGAATCGGTCAGCGTCGGACGGGTCCGGCTCGACTCCTCATCCTCGGCCCGCCTGTCGTCCTGGGGCGAGGCGCTGCGCGCCTGGACGCGCCACCCGATCGCCGGCTGGGGCGTGACCGGGTACGGCTTCCTCGACGCGCAGTACTTCCGGATCCTGGTGGAGCTCGGCGCCGTCGGCTTCGCCGCCTTCGCCCTGCTGGCCGGCAGCGCGGGCCGCGCCTTCCATCTGGCGTTCGCGAGGCTCCAGGATCCCCTCCATCGCGGCCTCGGGCTCGGCATGTGCGCCGGGCTGGTCGGGCTTCTGGCCCATGCCGTCGGCACCAACACCTTCATGCTGATCAGGGTGATGGAGCCCTTCTGGCTCCTGAGCGGGCTGGTCGTCGCCTCGCTGGCGCTCGAGCCGCGGCCGTGAGCGGCGTGGCATGAGGATCCTCCTGTCGGGCGCGTTCAACCCGGACTTCGAGGCGCTCCCCGAGCATGTCGCCTCGGCGCTGCGCGCGCTCGGGCACGAGGTGCGGCTGTTCGACCACCGCGCCTTCCTCCTGCCGGGGCGGGTCCGCGCGCGCGCCGCCTGGCTCGACCGGATCGATCGCCGGGCGCTCAACTCCCGCTTCGTCGGCGCGGTGCGGCGGACGCGTCCGGACCTGGTCCTGGCCAACCAGGGGATGGTCCTGACGCGCGACTCGATCGAGAGGGCCCGGGCGCTGGGGGCGCGCTGCGTCAACTGGTTCTCCGACTACCCTGCCGAGTTCGAAGCCGGCCTGGCGATCGCCTCCGCCTACGACGCTTTCTACCTGTCGTCCTCCTACGCGGCGCGCCGGCACGCCGGGGCCGGGCACGAGCGCGCCGCGTGGCTGCCGTTCGGCTGCGACGCGGATCTCGAGGGCGTGCCGGCGGACCCTCCGGAAGGCGCGCCGGGAGCCCGCCCTGGCGGCCCTCCGGTTCCTCCGGTCGTCTTCGTCGGCTCCCACTATCCCGAGCGCGAGGTGCTGCTGCGCTTCCTGCGCGGCCTGCCGGTCGGCATCTGGGGCCCCGGCTGGGCGCGCGCCGCGGGCGACCCGCACCTCCGGACGATGATCCGGGGCGGCGCGCTGCGGCCGGCCGCCTGGTCGTCTCTCTACCGGGGCGCCCGCGTCGCCCTCAACATCCACTACGGCTGCTTCGGGCCCCGGGAAGTCTCCGGAGATCTGGCAAATACCAGAGTCTTCGAGATCCTGGCGTGCGGCGGCGCCTGCCAGGTGGTCGACCGGCAGGGGGACGTCCTGCGGCTGTTCCGCGAGGGCGAGCACCTGATCACCTTCGCTTCGGGAGACGAGCTGCGCGCCTGTGTGGAAGCCGCCCTGCGGGACGATGGGAAGAGTCGCTCCACCGCGGCGCGCGGACGCGCCGCCGTCCTGGCCCGGCACACCTACGGGCACCGCGTGCGGGTGCTCCTGGGCCTGGCCCCCCCGGACTTCGGTGCGGCGGGGACGGAACGGCCCGCGGCGCTCCAGGACGTGGCCGCGGCGGGAGCAAGCCGATGAGGCCGGCGCGCGTCGTCCACCTGGTGGAGAGTCTGGGGATCGGCGGCCTCGAGCGGATCGTGCAGATCCTCGTCCGGCACGCCGATCTGGCGCGCTGCCGGCCGGCGGTCCTGTGCTCCTCCCGCGGCGGGCCGCTCGTGGCGGAGATCGAGCGGCTCGGCGCCCCGGTGCATCTCCTGCGCCTGTCCGACTACTATCCGCCCGCGATCCTGGCGACGGCGCGGGTGCTCGGGCGCCTCGCGCCGCAGGTGGTCCACTGCCACGGGCATTTTGCCGGGGTGCTCGGCCGCGCGGCGGCGTGGTGGGCCCGGATCCCGGTCGTCCTGCAGCACCTGCACACCATCGACACCGGCCTGCGGCCGCGGCACCTCCACCTGGAGCGCCTGCTGGCGCGCGTCACCGCCCGCATCCTCTGCTGCTCGGAGGCGGTGGCGCGGCACGCGCGGGACGTCCTCGGGCTGCCGCCAGACCTCCTGCTCACCATCCCGAACGGCATCGATCCCCCGCCGCCCGGCGATCGGCACGGCGCCCTCGCGGCGCTCGGGGGCCCCGGGGGGCCGATCGTCGGGTGCATCGGATCCCTGAACCCGCACAAGGGCCAGGCGGTCCTGCTGCGCGCCATCGGCCACCTCGCCGCCGCCATCCCGTCGGGCACCCTCGTCCTCGTCGGCGACGGAGCGGAGCGGCCCGTCCTCGAGCGCCTGGCGCGCGACATCGACCGCGGCTGGAAGGTGATCTTCGCGGGAACGCGCGCCGACGCCCGCCGGCTGCTCCCGGCGTTCGATGTCGTCGCCGTCCCCTCGGTCGAACGCGAGGGATTCGGCCTGGCGGCCCTGGAGGCGATGGACGCCGCCCGCCCGGTCGTCGCCAGCCGCCTCGGGGGTCTTCCGGAAGTCGTCGAGGACGGCGTCAGCGGGATCCTGTTCGAGCCGGGAGATCCCGCCTCGCTGGCGGCGGCGATCCGCCGGGTGCTCGAGCGCCCGGACGGCGGGCGCCCCCTCGGCGCCGCCGGGAGGCTCCGGGTGGAGGCGCTGTTCCGCGCCGATCGGATGGCCAGGCGCGTGGAGTCGGTCTACGCGGAGGCGCTCTGTGAACGCCGCGCGGCCTAGGCGGATCGGGTTGCTCAGCGAGCGCGCCGACTTCTTCGGCGGCGGTCAGCTCAGCCTGCGCGAGCTGGCCGCGGGACTCGCCCGGCAGGGGTGCGCCGAGCCCCTGGTCCTCCTGCCGGGGCCAGGTCCCCTGTCCGCGGCGCTGGAGGGCGAGGGCCTCCTCTGGTGCTCCCTCCCCCTGCCCCCGATCCGCCGCGCGGCGCGCGCCGCCCGCGCTCTCGGGCGCCTGCTGGCGACGATTCGCCGGCACGGCCTCGACCTGCTGCACAGCGATTCGCCGCGCGGGGCCCTGTTCGCCGGCCTCGCCAGCCGCATCGCCCGCCGCCCGCACGTCTGGCACCTGCGCGCCTCCCGGCCCGCCCCGGCTCTCCCCGACCGGCTCCTGCTGCCCCTCTGCGATCGGGCGATCGCCGTGTCGTCGGCCGCGGCGCGACGCAGCGCGGCGGCGCGGCGCTCCTCCAGGGTGCGCGTCGTGCCGACCGGCATCCCGCCGCTGCGCACCCTCGGGCGCGCGGCGGCGCGGGACGCCCTCGGCCTTCCTCAAAATACGCTGATCACCGGGGTGATCGGCCGCGTGGAGCCTGACAAGGGGTGCGAGGAGGCGGTCGCCGCCCTGCCGGCGATCCGCGCGGCCGCGCCGGGCGCGCTGCTGGCGTTCCTGGGCCCCCTGGCGGCGCGGCCGCCGGGGACCGAGGCCTGCCGCCCGGGGGACGGAGGCGGGCCGGGATCGGGCGCCATCCG
>JACQNT010000034.1 GCA_016202915.1 Acidobacteriota bacterium | reverse complement strand
CGCCATCTCGTACAGCACGATCCCCAGGGAGAAGAGATCCGAGCGGGCATCGACCACCTTCCCGAGGGCTCGTTCCGGTGACATGTAGGGGACCGTCCCGGCGATGGTGCCATCGCGGGTCAGCTCGGCGGAGATCGTCTGAAGGGCGCTGGCCGGGGCGCCGCCGGAGCCGGCCGGAGCGATGTGCCTCGCGAGCCCGAAGTCGAGCAGCTTGACCTGCCGCTCCGGGGTGATCATGACGTTTTCCGGCTTCAGGTCCCGATGGACGATGCCGTGCTCGTGGGCGTGCGCCAGCCCGGCGGCCATCGGCAGCGCCACCTCGAGCCACTCGGGAAGCGGCATAGGGCCCCTGCCCACCACCTCGCGCAGGGAGCGGCCCGGCACGAGCTCCATGACGATGAACTGGGTGCCTTCGTGCTCCCCCACCTCGTGGATCACGGCGATGTTCGGATGGTTCAGCGCCGCGGCGGCCCGCGCCTCGCGCTCGAAGCGCTGCCGGCGCTCCGCGTCGGCCGTGAATTCCGGCGGCAGGATCTTGATGGCGACGTGGCGGTTGAGGCGGGAGTCGAGGGCCTTGTAAACCACCCCCATGCCCCCCTGGCCGATCTTATCGACCAGCCGGTAGTGGGACAGCATGGAGCCGGGGTGCATCGTCAAGGGGCGATCTCGTCCAGGTTCCAGGCGCTCCGGCGCCCGATGCGCGTCGGGCCGCATGATAACGCGAAAACTTGCCCGCCGCGGGGGCGCCTGTGCCAATATGATCCGCGAGACGCCTAGAGGAGGACGTGTCATGGCCAGGCTGACTGCATTCCACTTGAAGTCCTGGATCGACGAGCACCGCCATCTTCTCAAGCCACCGGTCGGCAACGCCATGATCTGGAAGGAGGGCGAGTTCCAGGTGATGATCGTGGGGGGGCCCAACCGGCGCAAGGACTTCCACATCGATCCCGGGGAGGAGCTCTTCTACCAGATCGAAGGGGACATCGTCCTCAGGGTCATGGAGGAAGGGAAGCCCCGCGACATCCCGATCCGCGAGGGGGAGATCTTCCTCCTGCCGCCGCTCGTCCCCCACTCGCCGCAGCGCGGGGCGCAGACCATCGGCATGGTCGTCGAGCGCCGCCGCCGGCCGGACGAGACGGAGAGCCTGCGCTGGTACTGCGAGAGGTGCGGCGCGGTCCTGCACGACGTGACGACGCACATCACCGACCTGGGGACCGAGCTCAAGCCGATCATCGAGAGCTTCTACGCCAGCGAGGCGCTGCGCACCTGCAAGAAGTGCGGCGCCGTCATGCAGCCGCCGGCACCGGCGTGAAGATCGATCTCCACACGCACATCCTGCCGGAGCGCTGGCCGGATCTCCGGGCGCGCTACGGCTACGGCGGGTTCCCGCGGCTGGAGCGCCACCGGCCGGGTCGCGCCCGGATCATGATCGACGACGCGCTGTTCCGCGAGGTACCCGAGACCTGCTGGAGCCCCGCGCGCCGCCTCGAAGAGTGCGACAGGGACGGCGTGGACGTGCAGGTCCTGTCCACCGTCCCGGTCATGTTCGGCTACTGGGCGAAGCCCCGCGACGCCCTGGACCTCTCGCGCCTCCTGAACGACCAGATCGCGGCCACCGTGCGCGAGCACCCCGGTCGCTTCGTCGGGCTCGGCACGCTCCCCATGCAGTCCCCGGACCTGGCGATCGCGGAGCTGGAACGCTGCGCCAAGGACCTCGGCCTCGCGGGCGTCCAGATCGGCAGCCACGTGAACGACTGGAACCTGGACGACCCGGCGCTCTTCCCGGTCTTCGAGAGGGCCCAGGAGATCGGGGCCGCCGTCTTCGTCCATCCCTGGGACATGCTCGGCAAGGAACGGATGCCGAAGTACTGGCTGCCGTGGCTGGTCGGCATGCCGGCGGAAGTCTCGCTCGCGATCTGCTCGCTCATCTTCGGGGGGGTGCTGGAGCGGCTGCCCCGCCTGCGCATCGGCTTCGCCCACGGCGGCGGATCGTTTCCCGGGACAATCGGCAGGATCGAGCGCGGCTTCCTGGCGCGCCCCGACCTGTGCGCCGTGGACAACCCCGTCAACCCGCGCTCGTACATCGGCAGGTTCTACGTCGACTCCCTGGTCCACGACGCGGAGGCGCTGCGCTACCTCCTGAAGCTGGTCGGCGCGGAGAGGATCGCCCTCGGGTCGGACTACCCGTTCCCCCTGGGCGAGAGTCCGCCGGGAGGAACGATCGACGCGCTCCCGGAACTGTCGCCCGAGGCGCGCGGCAGGATCCTCTCCGGGACCGCCCTGGAGTTCCTCGGGCTGGGCCTGACATGACCAGCCTCCCGCCCGAAGGCTCCGATCCCGCCTTCGACTTCCGCCCTGACGAATCGTGCGCGCGCCGCCTCGACCGGGCGGACCCTCTCGCTCCCTACCGGGACCGTTTCCACGTCCCGAAGCGGGCGGACGGAGAGCCGGCCGTCTACCTCTGCGGCAACTCCCTCGGCCTGCAGCCGAAGGCGGCCCGCGCCCTCGTGCAGCGGGAACTGGACGACTGGGCGGCGCTCGGCGTGGAGGCGCACTTCAAGCCGGAGGCTCCCTGGTACTCCTACCACGAGCTCTTCCGGGAGACCGGCGCCCGCCTGGTCGGCGCCCTGCCGGGGGAAGTGGTCATGATGAACAGCCTCACCATCAACCTTCATCTGATGATGGAGACCTTTTACCGCCCCACCGCGGGGCGCCACAAGGTCCTGGTCGAGCAGGACGCCTTCCCCTCGGACGCCTACGCCGTCGCGTCCCGGATCGAGCGCCACGGGTTCGATCCGAAGGAGGCTCTGGTGGTCGCCCGGCCGCGCCAGGGAGAGGCCCTGATCCGCACGGAGGACACCGAAGCGCTCCTGGAGGATCGGGGGCGGGAGATCGCGCTGGTGATGATGAGCGGGGTCCACTACCTGACCGGCCAGGTCCTCGACATGGAGCGGATCGCCGCGGCCGCCCGGCGCCAGGGGTGCGTGGTCGGGTTCGACCTGGCCCACGCGGCGGGGAACGTGCCGCTGAGACTGCACGACTGGCGGATCGATTTCGCCGTCTGGTGCTCCTACAAGTACCTGAACGGCGGGCCGGGAGCGGTGGGGGGCTGCTTCGTGCACGAGGCCCACGGCAACAACCCGCGCCTTCCGCGCCTCGCCGGCTGGTGGGGCAACGATCCCGACACGCGCTTCCAGGTGCGCTCGCAGGCGCAGTTCGTGCCCCGGCAGGGGGCGGACGGCTGGCAGGTCAGCAACCCCCCGATCCTGGCGATGGCGCCCCTCCTGGCCTCTCTGGCGATCTTCGACGAAGCGGGGATGCGGGCGCTGCGCGCCAAGTCGCTGGCGCTCACGGGGTACCTGCTGTACCTCCTCGAGCAATTGCCGGGCGGCCGCTTCGAAGTCATCACCCCCGTCGCCGCCGAGGCCCGCGGCTGCCAGGTCTCGATCCGGGCCCGTCGCCGCCCCCGGGAACTGGTCGCCGCCCTCGCCGCGGAGGGCGTGGTGGCCGACTTCCGCGAGCCCGACGTGATCCGGGCCGCCCCGGTCCCCCTCTACAACACCTTCCACGACGTCTGGCGGTTCGCGCAGGCCCTCGCCGGGGCGGGCAGCGCCGCGCGCGGCTGATGGCGGGCCCGGCGATGGCGGCAGGCGGCACGCCGAAGTTCATCGTGGTCGGCGCCGGGCTGGGCGGGGCCCTCCTGGCGATCTACCTGGGGCGGGCCGGCTACGCCGTCGAGGTGTACGAGAGGCGCGGCGATCCGCGCAGGCAGAAACGGACGGAGGGGCGATCCATCAACCTGGCGATCTCCACCCGCGGGATCGAAAGCCTCGCGGAGGCCGGCCTCGCCGGACGGGTTCTGGAGGAGGCGATCCCGATGCGCGGCCGGATGATCCACTCCCCCCGCGGCGCTCTCGCCTTCCAGCCGTACGGCACGGAGGAGAGCCATGTCATCAACTCGATCTCGCGCGCCGGGCTGAACGCCATCCTCCTGGACGCCGCCGAGCAGAACCCCGGCGTCCGGATCCACTTCGGCAGGAAGTGCGCCGGCGTCAATCCGGAGAAAGGCAGCGTGTCCCTCCTCGACGTCGAGACGGGCGAGACGTCGATCGCCGCCGGGGATGTCGTCGTCGGCGCCGACGGCGCCTTCTCCGCGGTGCGCCAGCAGATGCAGAGGCTGGACCGCTTCGACTACCAGCAGACGTACCTGGAGCACGGCTACAAGGAGCTCACCCTGCCCCCGGGACCGGGGGGGCGTTTCGCGCTCGAGAAGAACGCCCTGCACATCTGGCCGCGCGGCGGCTTCATGATGATCGCCCTCCCCAACAGCGACGGATCGTTCACCTGCACCCTGTTCTGGCCGCTGGAGGGGCCCAACAGCTTCGCCGCCCTCCGGACCGAGGAGGAGATCGCGCGCTATTTCCGCGAGGTCTTCCCGGACGCCGCGCCTCTCCTGCCGTCGCTCGCGGCCGAATACCTGCAAAGCCCTGCCAGCTCGCTCGTGACGATCCGCTGCAGGCCGTGGTACCACCGCGACCGGCTCGTCCTGATCGGCGACGCCTGCCACGCCGTGGTGCCGTTCTACGGCCAGGGGGCCAACGCGGCGTTCGAGGACTGCGCCGTGCTGAGCGACTGTCTCCTGAAGCACGCGCCCGACCGGGAGAAGGCCTTCGCGGAATACCAGTCGCTGCGCAGGAGGCACGCCGACGCCCTGGCCGACCTGTCGATGGCGAATTTTGAGGAGATGAGGGACCGCACCGCGGCGCGCATTTTCCTGCTCGGCAAGAGGATCGAGAAGGGCCTGCACCGCCTTTTCCCCGCCTGGTTCGTGCCGCTGTACACCATGGTGACCTTCACGCGCACTCCGTACGCGGACGCCGTGGAGAAGGCGCGGCGCCAGTGGCGCATGGTCCGGACGATCGCCGCCGGCGTCGGCGTCCTGGTCGCCCTGTTGCTGGTGATGTTCCTCTGGAGATGAGGGCGGCGGCGAGGCCGCGGCGGCCCGGGAGGCGAACGTCATGGAGCTGAACTACTCGACCTACCTGAAGCTGCACCCGCTCCTGGACCTGCAGGAGCCGCGCTCCCGTCCCACGGAGCACGACGAGATGCTGTTCATCGTCATCCACCAGGTGTACGAGCTGTGGTTCAAGCTCCTGCTGCACGAGCTCGACAAGATCAAGGCCGATCTCTCCGCCAACGACCTGTTCGGGGCGATCGGCTCGTTCAAGCGGGTCCGGACGGTGATGAAGACGCTCGTCGGGCAGCTGGACATCCTGGAGACGATGACGCCGATGTCCTTCTCCGCCTTCCGCGACCGGCTCGAGACCGCCTCGGGCTTCCAGTCGGCGCAGTTCCGCGCCCTGGAGTTCGTCCTCGGCCAGAAGCGCGCCCAACTCCTGCAGGGGTTCGAGCGGAACCCGGCCGAGCACGCGCTGCTGGAGCGGCGCCTGCGGGAGCAGTCTCTCGTGGCTCACTTCTACGATTTCCTCGCCCACCGCGGGATCGCCATCCCCGCGGATCTGAGGAGCCGGGACGTCACCCTCCCCGCGGCGCCCGACGAGCGCATCCAGGAGGGGCTCTGCCGCCTCTACCGGGAGCAGCCGGACGCGGCGATCCTCCTCGAGCTGATGACCGACTTCGACGAGGGGCTGCAGGAGTGGCGCTACCGCCACGTCATGCTGACGCAAAGGACCATCGGCAACAAGGCCGGCACCGGCGGATCGTCGGGCGTGGAGTTCCTCAGGAGCACGCTCTTCAAGCCGGTCTTCGAAGACCTCTGGGCGATCCGGCACAAGTTCTGAGGAGACGCGCCGGGAGCGGACGGACTGTCAGGGACAGGGAAGCGGGGGCGCCGGCCGGGGCGCGCCGCCGCTGTCCGGCCCCAACCCGCCCTCGCCGCAGGCGTTCCTGCCGGCCACCACGTAGAAGAAGAAATCCCCTTCCGCAGGCGAGGTCGCGTCGGCGGAGGCCGTGTCGGCCGATGCCGACTCGTGGCAGGCGAGCGACGCGAGGCTGAAGGGCAGCGCGCCGACCGGCTGCACCCCCCGATAGACGTTGTGGCTCGTGGCGTTCGGGGCGGCGCCCCAGGAGAAGTGGGCGTCGTCGGAGAAGATCATCGTCCCGGCGGGGACGATCCCGGGGGCCTGCGAGGCAGACGGATCGCTCGGGGCGCAGTCGCAGGCGTCTCCCGCTCCGTCGCCGTCCACGTCGGCCTGGGAGGTGTTGGGCGCCGCCGGGCAGTTATCCGCGGCATCGGGGACGGCGTCTCCGTCGGAGTCGGAGAACCCGGTCAAGATCTTCACGGACACGTCATCGAGTCCCGCCTCGATCAGGCTGCCGCCCCCGGAGTCGCTGGCGGTGAACCGGAACCTGGTCGTGGAGGTGGGCAGCCCGTACTCCACGAGCCTGAACTGCACCGTGCTCCAGGCGTCGCCTCCCTCGATGTCCGCCTGCATCGGGATCCAGGTCCCGCCGCCGTCAAACGACACGTCCACCTGGAAGGCGTCCTCGTTCGGGCAGGCCCCCTGGTGGTTCGACCACCACTGGTTG
>JACQNT010000037.1 GCA_016202915.1 Acidobacteriota bacterium | reverse complement strand
GGGTCGGCGCCTCAAACTGGGGATACTTCAGGGCATCTTCGGGTTGACGGTGGGGCGGGGGGGGTCGATAATCCGGTGACGCCCGCCGCGCCGCCGCGCGCGGGACGGGGCAGCGGAGATCGGCTTGAGACCCGGAACACGCATCGCGCTGGTCGGCCTCGGAGGCTTGGCGCTGGCGGGGGCGGCATTCAGCGCCTACACGCTCAACCGCCCGCGCCCGGAGGCCGCGGACATCCGGGTCATCGCCCACGGGGAGGAGGTCGATCTCGCCGCCCACCTGGCCCGCGGCAAGCACACGGTCGTCGACTTCTACGCCGTCTGGTGCCCGCCCTGCCGCGTGCTGAGCCCGGCGCTGGAGCGGCTCGCGGCGCGCTACCCGGATGATCTCGCAATCCGGAAGGTGGACATCGTCGACTGGACGATGCCGGTGGCGGCGCAGCACGGGATCGAGTCGCTACCCCACCTGCTCCTGTTCGACAGGGAAGGACAGAGGGCGGCCTCGGGGGAGGAGGTCTTCGACGCTCTCGACCGGCTGTTCGGAGAGGCGGCCAGCGAAGTCGGGAAAATCACCGCGGTCGAGCGGCAGCCGGAGATCCAGTAGCCCTCAGACGGCGCGCGGCGCCGGCGGCGCCCCCGGCGGGAGCCTGAGGGCGCCGATGATCTCGCGCACCGCCCTCACCCCCTCCTTGCGACACCACGCCGCGATCTCACGCACGATGCGCACCGACGCCTTCGGATCGAAGAAGTTGACGGTCCCGACCTGCACGGCGGCGCTTCCCGCCACCATGAACTCCAGCGCGTCCTGGGCGGTGCTGATGCCTCCCATCCCCATGATCGGCAGGTCCACCTCGCGGTAGACGCGCTGCACCATGTAGAGCGCCAGAGGCTTGATCGCCGGGCCCGAGAGGCCGCCCGCGAGGTTGTCCAGGACCGGGCGACGCGCCTTCAGATCGACGGCCATTCCGAGGAAGGTGTTGACCAGAGACAGGATGTCCGCGCCGCCCTCGCGGGCCGCCCTGGCGGCCACGGCGATGTCGGTGATGTTGGGCGTCAGCTTGACAATGAGCGGCAGGCCGGGGGCGGCGCGGCGCACCGCGGCCACGACCTGGCGGACCACCGGCGGCGAGACCCCGAAGGCGATCCCTCCCTTGTCCGTGTTGGGGCAGGACAGGTTCAGCTCGATGGCGTGCAGCCCCGGCGCGCCGTTCAGGCGCCGCGCCACCGCGACGTATTCGTCCTGGGTCTCGCCGAAGACGTTGGCGATGACGACGGTGTCGTGCCGGCGGAGCGCCGGCAGCTTCTCATCCAGGAAGGCCTCCACGCCGACGTTCGCCAGCCCGATCGCGTTCAGCATCCCCGCGGGGGTCTCGCAGGTGCGCGGCGGCGCGTTGCCGCGGCGCGGCTTGAGCGACAGCCCCTTGGTGACGAAGCCGCCGAGATCGCTGAGCCGGAGGTAGGGGAGGAACTCGGTCCCGTAGCCGAACGTCCCGCTGGCCGCGACCACGGGGTTCTTCAGGCGCAGGGGCCCCAGGGTGACGGAGAGATCGACGGCGCCGGCGCCCCGGGGCGCGCCCTGCGCTCCCCGCCGCGGCGTCTTCACGGCTCCACCGTGCCGGCTTCGAAGATCGGCCCTTCCGTGCAGACCCGCCGGTAGAGGGGGCCATCCGCATCTGCCGGACAGGGCACCACGCACCCCAGGCAGACGCCGATCCCGCAGGGCATCTGCGACTCCAGGGCGAGCTGGCAGGGGACCCCGGCCTCCACGGCCAGCGCCCCGACCGCCCGCAGCATCGGGGAGGGGCCGCAGACGAACAGCTCGCAGCGCTCCTCTCCGCCCTCGCCGCCGAGGATCGGCTCCAGCAGCCGGGTGACGAGGCCCCTGGCGCCGGCGCTGCCGTCCTCCGTCACCAGGCGCACCGGGACACGGCGCGCCTGGAAATAGCTGAGGGCCACGAGGTCGCCCCGGCAGCGCGCGCCGTAAAGGAGGATCGGGCGGGAGCCGCGGCGCAGGAGCCGGTCCACGAGGAAGGGGAAGATGGCGATGCCGATGCCGCCGGCCACGAGGACGGGGCGGCGTCCCGGCCGCGGCGGCCGGAAGCCGTTCCCCAGCGGCCCCAGCATGTCGAGCCTGGCCCCCGCGGCCTGGCCGGAGAGGTAGCGGGTCCCCGATCCGACGACCTTGTAGAGGATCTGCACCTGTCCCCGCCCGGAGGGAGGGACGCGGTAGATGCTCATGGGGCGTCGTAAGAGAGGGTCGTGGCCCGGGCGCGTCCGCAGCATCACGAACTGGCCGGGCCGCGCGGCGCGCGCGACGCGGGGCGACTCGAGAGTCAGGAGGAAATGGTCCCGGTTGATGGCCTGGTGGCGGACCACAGGGGCGGGAAAGTCGAACGGCATGCCGGGACGGCACTATACCAGAACGTCCGGACCCTCACAAATGCCTGTGCTACCATCCGGCGGCGTGACCTCCGCCAGGCTCGTCCTCCACGCGGCGCTGGCCGGCGTCTACGGCGGCATCGTGGTGGCGCTGTTCCTGCTGCTCCTCAATCCCGCGGCGGCGGCCGGCGACGAGGCGACGCTCGCGTTGACGCTCCTGCCGGTCGTCATCGGCTACACGCTGACGGCGGCGATCGCCTGGCCGCTGCTGTACGGCGGATTGCGCTTCTTCGCCAGCCATCCCCTGCAAGTGGACCGGTTCTCCCTGCGTTACCTGATGGGCTTTCACGTGGCCAACGCCGGCGTCATCCTGTATTCCGGCTGGGCCACCCTGTCGCGGTTCCGCAGGGTCCTGGACCCGGTGGCGGCCGATCGGTTCGCCGCCACCTGCCTGGCGCTCAGCCTCGCCTGGGCCTGCGCCGCGCTCGTGACGATCGTGCCGCGGCTGCGGCGCGGCTTCTGGCCGCAGGCCGCCGCCGCCGGCCTGGCCCTGGCGTCACTCCTGGTCGCGGGCCGGGCGGGACGACCAGCGGATGCCGCGCCCGGGCCCCTCCCGGACGAGGCGCCGGGCCGCGCCCCTCTGCCGGCGCGCCGGCTCGTCCTGCTCAATTTCGACGGCGGCGACCTGGAGACGATCCTCACGCTGCAGGCGCAGGGGAAGCTCCCGGCCTTCTCGCGCCTCATCCAGGAGGGGGCCTACGGGCGCCTCCGATCGCTCGTCCCGTGCGAGGCGGCGGTGACGCGCACCACGCTCGTCACCGGTAAACTGCCCTACCGGCACGGGGTGCGCAACGGCCAGGCGCGGCGCTTCTTCAATCTCGGCCCCTGGATCGAGGTGGCGCCCGTGGGGATCGGCTTCGATTTTCTCCAGGCCCCGTTCCTCGAGCGCCGGGCTCTCGCGGTCACGGACCGGGCCAGCCTGGCGCTCTGGGAGATCGTCGGCCTCGCGGGCGGCGCCGGCGAGGCGGCGGGCTGGGAGATCGACCCGGACCGCGAGAGGGCGTCCGGGGGGGCGGCGTCGGTCTCCGGTCCGCTTCCCTCCTGGCTGGAGGACTTCATGGACCCGGAGGCGATCGAGCGGAACGATCCGACGGCGCGGGCGCTCATCCTGGAGATCGCCCGGGCCCTGGAAGCCGACGCGCGGATCATGAAGGACCTGGAGCGTCTCCTGGGCGAGGGGCGCCCGGGCGTGGCGGCTCTGTCGTTCCCGGGCCTCGATCGCATCGCGCACCATTTCCTGCGCTACACGCGCCCTCGGGACTTCGGCAACGTGAGCGAGCGGGAGATCGACCTGTACGGCAGGGCGCTGGAAGGGTATTACCGGAGGATCGACGCCATCGTCGCCGGTGTCCTCGACGGCGGGGGTGACGGCACGGTGGTGTTCGTCACCTCCACGCACGGGATGGACCCGGTCTCTCTCGGGGAGCGCCTTCGGCCGCGGTCGGGAGGCGGCGCGCCGCGTTCGGGCACCCACGAGAAGGGCCCGGACGGGTTCCTGTTCGCGCGCGGCCCGGACACGCGCCGCGGCCACCGGCTGGGCAAGGGATCGATCGCGGACGCGGTGCCCACCGCCCTCTACGCGCTCGGGCTGCCGCTGGCCCGGGACCTCGATGGCAGCATCCTGACCGGCGCGTTCGAGGACACCTACACCTTCGACCACCCCGTGACGGTCATCGGCAGCTACGAGGCCGGGCGCTGACGGCGCGGCTGGTGGCGGTCTCCGCCGTGGCGCGTGGCACGGTTCGGCGCAAGCGCGACCCGGGCTCGCGGTTGACAGCCGCCCGCGGCTCGGCTATTCTTTTCACGCTTGCTCGGAGCAGGGCACTTTTAATCCGGCCCCGTGAGGCCGGGAAGGTGATCGCGATGATGGCGGCAGAATCCAGGATCGCGAGTGGAGAGGCCCGCGGCGACGCGGGATTTTTTTTGCCCGCCGGGGGATCGAGGGCGGCGCTGCGGCTGAGAGGGGATGCATGGAAGGGGGTGGCGCCGTGAGCGTGATGGACGCGGAGAAGATCGACCGCTCCCTGACCCGCATCGCCCACGAGATCCTGGAGCACCACAGGGACGTGCAGGACCTCGTCCTGGTCGGCATCCGCACCCGCGGCGTGCACCTGGCCGAGCGCCTGCAGCGGAAGATCCAGGGGATCGAGGGAAGGGATCTGCCGCTGGGCATCCTCGATATCACCCTGTACCGCGACGACCTGACCACCGTCGGGCCGCAGGCCATCCTGAAAGAGACCAAGATCCATTTCGCGATCGACGGCCGCAAGATCATCCTGGTGGACGATGTCCTGTTCACCGGCAGGACGATCCGCGCGGCGCTCGACGGGCTCATGGACTTCGGCCGGCCGCGCCTCATCCAGCTCGCGGTCCTGGTCGATCGCGGCCACCGGGAGCTGCCGATCCGTGCCGACTACGTCGGGAAGAACGTCCCGACGAGCCTGGAGGAGTCGGTTCAGGTGATGCTGCAGGAGGAGGACGGCCGGGACGAGGTGCTGATCGTGAGGAAGCCGGAGAAGAAGGCGGCGAGAAAGGGAACGCCCCGGGCGACGGCGCGAGCCGCGAGGTGAGCTTCGTGATCGAAAGCGATCGGACCGAAGAACGCGCGACGCGGGCCCGGCGGGCCTCCAGGCCGCGCCCCGGGACCCGGCCCCCGGGCGCCGCTCCGGCAGCGGGATCGCCGGCGGCCGGCCGGGTCCCCCGCCGGGAAGCGGGGAGCGCCGCGCTCCCGGCGGCCGAGCCGCTCGCGGCGCTCGAGCACCGCCACCTCCTCGGCATGCGGGGGTTCGGGGGGGAGGAGATCGACCTGATCCTCGACACGGCGAAGGCGTTCGCCGAGGTCTCGACGCGGCCGATCAAGAAGGTCCCGACGCTGCGCGGCAAGACGATCGTCAACTTCTTCATGGAGCCGTCCACGCGCACCCGGTCCTCCTTCGAGATCGCGGAGAAGAGGCTGTCGGCCGACACGCTCAACTTCTCCCCCTCGTCCTCCAGCGTCGTGAAGGGGGAGAGCCTCCTCGACACGGCGCGCAACCTGGAGGCGATGGCGCCCGATATGATCGTCATCCGCCACAAGGCGGCGGGGGCGCCGCACTTCCTGGCGCGGCACTGCCGCTCCCACATCATCAACGCGGGGGACGGGGCGCACGAGCACCCGACCCAGGCGCTCCTGGACGCCTTCACGATCCGCGAGAAGAAAGGCCGCATCCGAGATCTGCGTGTCGCCATCGTCGGCGACCTGCTGCACAGCCGGGTCCTGCGCAGCAATATTTTTCTGTTGAACACGATGGGGGCCGACGTGGTCGTCTGCGGGCCGCCCACGCTCATCCCGGCCGAACTCGCGCGCCTCGGCGTCGCCGTCACCTTCCGGATCGACGAGGCGGTGGAGGGGGCGGACGTCATCATGATGCTGCGCATTCAGAGGGAGCGGCAGCAGGGCGGGGCGTTCCCGTCGCCGCGCGAATACTACAACCTCTTCGGCCTCACCGTGGAGCGGGTGCGGCGGGCGCGCCCGGACGTCATCATCATGCACCCCGGGCCGATGAACCGGGGGATCGAGATCGACAGCGCCGTCGCCGACGGCCCCTTCTCCGTCATCCTGGAGCAGGTCACCAACGGCGTCGCGGTGCGCATGGCCGTGCTGTACCTTCTGGCGGGAGGGACGCTTGGAGAGCTTGCTGGTTAAGGGCGGCCGGGTGATCGACCCGGCCACCGGCACCGACTCGGTGCTGGACCTCCTGGTGAGGGACGGGAAGATCGCGGAGCGCCGGCCGTCCGGAGGGGGCCGGGGCGGATCGCAGGCGCCGCCGGGGGCCAGGGTCCTCGAGGCCGCGGGGCGGATCGTCTGCCCCGGGTTCGTGGACATGCACGTCCACCTGCGCGAGCCCGGCCAGGAGCACAAGGAGACGATCGAGACCGGGACGCGGGCCGCCGCCGCGGGAGGGTTCACCTCGATCGCCTGCATGCCCAACACGGAGCCGTGGAACGACGGGCTGGCGGTCACCGAGTACATCGTCAGCGAGGCGCGGCGCCGGGGGACCATCAATGTCTACCCGATCGGCTGCGTCAGCAAGGGCGGGCGCGGGGAGGAGCTGGCCGAGATCGGCGACATGGTGCGCTCGGGCGCCGTGGCGGTGTCGGACGACGGCCGGCCGGTGGCGAACAGCTACCTGATGCGCATGGCCCTCGAGTACACCCGGATCTTCGGCATCCCGGTCATCGACCACTGCGAGGACAGGACCCTGTCGGCCGCGGGCGTGATGCACGAGGGGTACGTCTCGACCGTCCTCGGCCTGAAGGGGATCCCGGCCGCCGCGGAGGAGATCGCCGTCGGCGCCGACCTGGCGCTGGCCGCCCTGACGAAGGGCCGGCTGCACATCGCCCACCTCAGCACGCGCGGCAGCCTGGAGAAGGTCCGCCGCGCCCGGGAGGACGGGGTCCCGGTCACCTGCGAGGTGACGCCGCACCACCTGGTCCTGACGGACGGGGCGGTGATGGAGGGCGACTACGATCCCAACACCAAGATGAACCCGCCCCTGCGCGACGAGGAGGATCGCCGCGCCCTCCTGCAGGGGCTGCGGGACGGCACGATCGACGCCATCGCCACCGACCACGCCCCGCACCACCTCGACGAGAAGCTGCAGGAGTTCGACGATGCCCCCTTCGGGATCGTCGGCCTGGAGACCGCCGTTCCCCTGATGATGGACCGCCTCGTCCGCGCCGGCGTCGTGGATGTCAAGCGGCTCGTCGAGCTGATGTCGCTCAACCCGGCCCGCATCCTGGGGATCAGCAAGGGAACCCTGGAGGTGGGCGCCGACGCCGACATCACGCTGATCGATCCCGAACTGGAGGCGGCCGTCGACACCTCCCTCTTCCGGTCGAAGTCGAGGAACTCTCCGTTCCACGGCTGGACGCTCCGGGGCTGGCCGGTCGCCACGATCGTCGGCGGCCGCGTCGTCCACGAGATGCAGACCGCCGCGACCCGCTGACCCGGCGATGCCGCCCGCGGGCCGGACCCTGCGGCGCGCCGCCTCCCCGCTGCTCGTCCTCGCCCTCCTGGCCCTGCCGGGGGCGTGCGCGCGCGGCCGCTTCGATCCGGCGCGGCAGGACGTCGTCCTCATCGTCATCGACACGCTGCGGGCCGACCACCTGGGCGCCTACGGCTACCCGCGCCCCACCTCCCCGGTGATCGACGCGCTGGCGCGGCGGGGGACGGTGTTCGACAGCGCCTGGGCCGCCGCCCCCTGGACGCTCCCCTCGGTCATGTCGATCGTCACGGGCCGCCACCCGTCGAGCCACCGCGTGGAGAACGACGGCCTGAAGCTCGCGGCCGATGTGCCCACCCTGGCGGAGGTCCTGCGCGCCGAGGGCTTCGCGACGGCGGCGTTCGTCTCGCACGTCTACGTCAGCGGCCCGTTCGGCTTCGCCCGCGGCTTCGAGACGTTCGAGGACTTCGGCCTGTCGCGGCCCGGGTACCGCCTGGAAGCCGGCATGGAGCCGCCGGCCGGCGACGTCACCGGCGCCGCCGTCGGCTGGCTCCGGCGGCAGGGGAGGCGGCCGGTGTTCCTGCTCGTCCACTATTTCGATCCGCACTGGCCGTACGCTCCGCCCGCGTCCGATCGCGCCCTCTTCCCCAGCCCCTACGCCGGGCCGCTGGGCGCCGACTACGACTCGCTGTCGAAGTTTCAGGATCCGGAGGTGCCGATTCCGGACGACTACCGGCAGTTCCTGATCGATCGGTACGACGGCGAGATTCACTACACGGACCGCCAGGTCGGCCGGCTGCTGGACGGGCTGGAAGCCGCGGGGCGCGGCGCGCGCGCCTGGGTGGTCCTGACGGCCGACCACGGAGAGGAATTCAAGGAGCACGGCTCGATGGGGCACGGCCGGCAGCTGTACGAGGAAGTGGTCCGGGTGCCGCTGGTGATCGGCCGCGCCTCGCCCGGTGCGACCGGGACGGGCGCGGGCGGAGCCGCGCCGGCGGATCCGCCCGCGCGCGTTTCCACGCCGGTGGCCGGCGTCGATCTTTTCCCAACGATCGTGGAACTGGCCGGCGCGCAAGGGCGGACGGCCGCGCTGCAAGGGAGGAGCCTGGTCCCCCTTCTCCGGCCCGGGGGGGGCGAGCGGGCGACCGCGTCCGGCACCGCCCCGGCGCCCCCGTTTCCGGCCGATCGCACGCTGGTGAGTGAGACGATCCGCTTGAACGCGTATCGCAAGGCGGTGCGCCAGGGCCGGCTGAAGCTCATCCATTCGATGGACCGGAGCCCGCACGAACTCTTCGACCTGGTCGCCGACCCGGAGGAAAGGCACGACCTATCGCGCGAGCGGCCGGACGATGCCCTGCGGCTCGCCCGGGCGCTTTTCGCCGAGGTCGATTTCCTCTCCGGCGGGTGGAACCTGATCTGGGAGAGCGACGGCCGGAAGCGGCGTTTCCAGGGACAGATCAAGACGGAGGGGATCTTCCGGACCATCGTCCCCCTGTTCGGCGATCGCGGCCGGGTCTCCATCCGCTCGGGAAACACCCTCAGCTTCACGGACGCCGGCCAGGCGGGATGGAACGGGGTCTCGTTCACCACCGCCCCTTACGAGGCGCAGGTGGAGTTCTATCTCCTCATCGATGGCCGGCCCCTGGCCGCGAACGTCTTCCTGGGCGGAGAGCGCATTCATCCGAAGACGATGCCCTTCGTGTTGCAGGGAGATCCGACCTCGGAGGCCGCCTTTCTCCGGCCGGATCACAGGAAAGGCGAGGAGGCCGGCTACTACCTCTGGCGGGTTCGCCCCACCGCCCCGAGCCAGGAGGTCGTTCTGGACGCTGAGATCAGGGAGCGACTAAGATCCCTCGGCTATGTCAACTGATCGGACGGGAGGCGCGGGGAGCATGGTGGCCAGGCTCGGCGTGCCGCTCGCCACGCTCCTGGCCCTGTCCGGGCAGTTCCTGCTGTCGCGCCGCGGGCTCGGGCTCTACGGCGGCCTGCTGCCCGGAGCGGCGCTGTACGCCGCGGCCGCCGGGCTTCTCCTGACCACGCTCCTCCGGCCGCGGGAAGACGCCGACCTCGCCGGTCCGACCCGGGCCCTGCCCGCCGGCCTCGAGTGGACCCTCGTCGCCCTGATCCTCTGCGCGGGTCTGTACCTGCGCCTGTACCGCATCGACCTCGTGCCGCCGGGACTCAACAACGACGAGGCGATCAACGCCCTGGAGGTGCGGGACATCGCGGCGGGACGGCCCTTCGCGAGCCTCACCGAGAGAGGGCTGAACCGCGAGACGATGTTCCACTACCTCGCGGCGTTCGCCTCGAGGAATTCCGGGTTCGGCCTGAATCTCATACGCGCCATGCCGGCGGTCTTCGGGCTCGGTCCCAGGGTGGTCAACGACCCGCTCATGGACCTGGTCTTCCCGCTGCGCAGCGTGGCGATCGGGGCCGGCACGCTGACCATCCTGGCGCTGTACCTGTTCGCGAGGAGGAGCTTCGGACCGCCGGTCGCGCTGCTGGCGGCGCTCTTCCTGGCGGTTTCCCCGTGGCACCTGCTCTACAGCCGCGTCGGGCTGCGGGCGATCCTGGCGCCCCTGTTCGCCGTGGCGGCCTGCGGCTTCTTCCTGAAGGCGCTCGAGACGGGGCGCTGGCGCGACCACCTGGCCTGGGGGGCGGCGCTCGGGCTCGGCTTCTGGACCTACACCGCGTTCCGGGCGATCCCCCTGGCG
>JACQNT010000036.1 GCA_016202915.1 Acidobacteriota bacterium | reverse complement strand
GGTCATTCCAGGCCCCTGCGTTCCGCGGCCTGCCACAGCGCGCCGCGCGCCAGGGCCAGCGCGCGCCGCGGGATCGCCGCGGCGCGCCTCCATCCGCCCGCCGGGGCCCCGCCCGCGGGCAGCAGGGCGTCCATCAGGAAGCCGACCCGGGAGGAGAGCGTCGGCGCAGCCAGCGCCATCAGGGCCTCGCCGCAGTAAGGGAGCGGGCGCAGGTCGGCCACCCGCCGCAGGATCTCCTTCTCGAGGAGGCCGGCCGGCGGGCGCGGGAGGGCGGCGGGCCAGGGCGCGCCGAGGACCCCGGCCGCCTCGACTGCCCAGGCGAGAAGCGGCAGCGTGCGCGAGGCCGCCGCGCGGCGGAGCAGGGCGGCCCACCGGATCTGCTCGCCGTGCTGGGCCAGGAGGTGCGCCAGATCGGCGATCCGGATCAGGCGGTCGAACGAGTGCTTCACCAGGTGAACCGCCAGCAGGAGCAGGTCGTCCTCCAGGCCGAGGAGAAGCGCCGGCGCGCCGGCCACCGTCCCCGGGGCGGCGCGAGCGAAGAGTTCCGCCGTCGGGAGCGGAAAGGTCGCCGCGCGCGTCGGCCGGCGGCGGGCGCCGAGAGGGTCGCGGTGCAAATCCACGATCACTCCGCCACGCCGGTGCAGGCCCGGGGCCTCCTCGGCGTATCCCTGCCTCCCCAGCGCTCCGCGCGCGGCCTCGAAATCGGCCGGGAGAACCAGCAGGTCGTGGTCCTCGAACGGCCGCAGGCCCGGATCGCCGTACAGCGCTTCGCTGGTGCGCAGTCCCCGCAGGACGATGACGGGGACGCGGGAACGGTCCAGGGCCTCCAGGACCTCCGCCAGGGCGAGCCCCTGGGACAGGGCGGCCGCGGCGCAGCGCTGGTGCCGCCGCCTGAGGCTCATCCTCAGCCAGCGGCCGCCTTCGGAGGAAGGGATGCGGCGGAGCGCGCGGTGCGCCAGGCCGTCGATGCGGTGGTAGGCGGTCCGCTCGAGGAGCGCCGGGACCTCCGCCTCGGGCAAAGCCTCGAGCGCCGCGCGCAGATCCGCGTCCTGGGGAACCGGCGTCGCCAGGAGGCCGAGGAGACCGGCCCTGGGTGGCAGGAAACCGTTTCCCGCGGGCGCCAGCCCGGGGTGAATGGCCTTCGACATGGATCGCCTCCCCTTCCAGCGCAGGCGGAGGCGAATATATGTTCCGGGCGACGTCCCGCAAGTCCGCGGCAACCCTGGGTTTCCGGGTTACGAATCTGAAACTCCGGTGAGGCGCGAGGCCCTTGCGATTTCCCGGGCAGGCTCCTAGGATTCGCCCCGCCGAGGGAGGGGTGAGATGAACGACGACGCGGAGATCCCCGGCTCGATCATCCGGGCAGCATGCTGGCTGTGTGGGGCGGAGGACAGGGACGCCTTCCTAGGGCCGCGCGCCCGTCGATTGGAGCGTTGCCGGCGCTGCGGCCTGCTGTTCCGGTCGGTGGGGGACCTGTGCGGCGACTCCTCCATCGAGCCCGACGTGGTCAGCGCCCGGCTGCCGCTGCACCGGGCGCTCCTGCGGGAGATCGAAGCGCAGAGCCGGCCGCCGGGGCGCCTCCTGGACGTCGGCTGCGGAGCGGGTGACTTCCTGGTCCTGGCGAGGGATCGCGGCTGGGAAGTCGAAGGAGTCGAGAGCGGCGGCAGGGCGGCCGATCGGGCCAGGGCCAGGGGCCTGAAGATCGTCCATGGGGCCCTGGGCGAGGCCCGCCTTCCCGAGCGCTCCTTCGATGTCGTCACGCTGTGGGAGGTGCTGGACTGGATGGAAACTCCTCTCTCCGACCTCGGGAAGATCGCCCGCCTGCTCAAGGGCGGCGGCGCGCTGTTCCTGAGGGTGCGCAACGGCCCCGTCCACGTGGCGCTCTGGAAACTGGGCCGGAGGCTCTCCCTGAAGGCCTTGGGCGACCTGGCGGTGGTGCATCGCCACGGGTTCTCCGCGCGCACGTTGAGACGGACCCTGGAGCGGGCCGGGTTCGAGCGCGTGCGCGTCTCCAACTCGCGCCTCGCCCCGGGGGCGGCCTACTATCGTCGCCTGTCCCGGGCCTCGAGGACGGCGGCGGAGCTGGCGCGCCTGGGGTGGACGGTTCTCACCGGCGCGCTCCGCGTCCTCAGCGCCGGGCGAATCCTCGCCGGCGCGTCCCTCGTCGCCCGGTGCCGGAAGCCGGATCCCCGCCCCGGACGGGACGCTCCCTGAGCCTCGTGACACGCCGCCCGATGCCCGGACAGGCTCCTGGCCCCCGCATGGTTTAGAATTGGCGCCCGATCCGCGGGTGCCGCGCTGCGGCGAGGAGGCGATGGCGGTGGATTACCGGGAGTCCTTCGACGCCCTCGAGAGGAAATGGCAGGAACGCTGGGAGGCGGAGCGCGCCTTCGCGGCGCCGCCGCGGCCCTCCGGGCGCGGCTTCTACTGCCTGGAGATGCTGCCGTACCCCTCGGGGCGCCTCCACATGGGGCACGTGCGCAACTACGCCATCGGCGACGCCGTCGCGCGCTATTACAGGATGCGGGGCTTTCAGGTGTTGCACCCGATGGGCTGGGACTCCTTCGGTCTGCCGGCAGAGAACGCCGCCATCAAGGAAGGGATCGCCCCCGCGCGCTGGACCGGCGACAACATCGCCCACATGGGGATGCAGCTGCGGCGTCTCGGGTTTTCCTACGACTGGGAGCGCGAGATCACCGCGCACCACCCCGACTACTACCGCTGGAACCAGTGGTTGTTCCTCAAAATGCTGGAGCGCGGCCTGGCCTATCGCAGCAAGCGCTGGGTCAACTGGTGCCGAACGTGCCGCACGGTCCTGGCGAACGAGCAGGTGGCGTCCGGGCGCTGCTGGCGGTGCGATTCGGCCGTCGGCCGCAGGGAGCTGGAGCAGTGGTTCCTGCGCATCACGGCCTACGCCGCGGAGCTGGACGCCGATCTCGAACGGCTGACCGGCTGGCCGGAGCGCGTGCGCGTCATGCAGCGCAACTGGATCGGGCGGAGCGCGGGGGCGCGCGTTCGCTTCCCCGTCCTCGACCGAGCGGGGCGCCCGACCCCGGAGGCGCTCGAGATCTTCACCACCCGGCTGGACACGATCTACGGCGCGACCTTCTGCGTGGTGGCGCCCGGGCACGCGCTCCTGGCGCGGCCCGGCGCCGCGTCCCCGGAGCGCGGGGCGCTCTCGGAGTTCCTCGAGCGGATGGCGCGCCGCGAGCCGCCGCGCCCGGGGGAGGAGCCCGAAGAGAAGGAGGGGATCGACACCGGGCTGCGGGTCCTCAACCCCTACAGCAGGGAGGCGATCCCCGTCTGGACGGCCAATTTCGTGCTGGCGGAGTACGGCACGGGCGCGATCATGGCCGTCCCGGCCCACGACACCAGGGACTTCGAGGTCGCGGTGCGGTACGGCCTGCCGGTGCGGCCGGTCGTCGTCCGGCCCGGCGCGGCGTCCGCCCCGGGGGGGCGCCCGGAGGCCGCCATGACCGAGGACGGGGTCCTCACCGCCTCGGGACCCTACGCCGGCCTGCCCTCCGCCGAGGCGCGGGGCGCGATGCTGCGCGCGGGCGAGAAGGACGGGTGCGCCCGGGGCGTCGTCCAGTACCGGCTGCTCGACTGGGGGATCTCGCGGCAGCGCTACTGGGGAACCCCGATCCCGGTCGTCTACTGCGATGGGTGCGGCATCGTGCCGGTCCCGGAGGAGGACCTGCCGGTGCGCCTTCCGGCGGACCTCTCCCTTACCGGTGAAGGGGGGTCGCCCCTGGCCCGGGCCGCCGCGTTCGTCGGCGTGCCCTGCCCGCGATGCGCCGGGCCCGGCCGGCGCGAGACCGACACCATGGACACCTTCTTCGACTCCTCCTGGTATTTCTACCGCTACACCGATCCGCGCAACGCAAGGGCCCCGTTCGACGCGGCGCTGGCGAACGCCTGGTTCCCGATCGACCTCTACATCGGCGGCATCGAGCACGCCACCATGCACCTGATCTATTGCCGGTTCTTCACCAAGGTGCTCCGCGATCTGGGCCTGGTGTCGGCGGGAGAGCCGATCAGGAACCTCCTCTGCCAGGGGATGGTGCTCAAGGGAGGCACGGTGATGTCGAAGTCGAAGGGGAACATCGTCGATCCCGACGAGATGGTGCGCCGCTACGGCGCCGACACGACGCGCCTCTTCACGCTCTTCGCCGCCCCGCCCGAGAAGGACCTGGAATGGAGCGAGCTGGGAGTGGAGGGCTGCTTCCGGTTCCTGGAGCGCGTCTGGCGCCTGTTCCTGCCGCGCGCCGCCGCCCTCGCCGCGGCCCCCCTGCCGGGGCCCGACGCGGGGGCGGACGACCCGAGGCGGGCCGCCCTGCGGCGCAAGATCCACCAGACGATCGCGCGGGTCACCGTGGACATCGAGAGGCGGCTGCATCTCAACACGCCCGTGGCCGCCGTGATGGAATTGCTGAACGCGGCGCAGGATTTCGAGCGCGACGCCCGGGACGGCGATGACCCCTACCTGAAGGAGGCCGGCCGCGCGATCGCGCTCCTGCTGCAGCCGTTCGCCCCGCACGTCTCCGAGGAGATCTGGTCCGCCCTGGGCGGGGCGGGAAGCGCCGCCGCCCGGCCCTGGCCGGCGGCCCTCGACCCCTGGCTGAAGGAGGACGAGGTGGAGATCGTCGTGCAGGTGAACGGCCGCGTCAGAGGGCGCCTGCGCGTCACGCCCTCCGTGCCCGAAGCGGAGCTGCTCGCGCGCGCCCGCGCCGACGGCCGCGTGTCGGCGCACCTCGCGGGCCGCGCGGTTCGCAGGACGATCTACGTTCCCGGCAAGCTGCTCAACATCGTGGTGTGAGCCGCGGCCGGGCGGCGCCCGGCGCCGCGTGACCGGGCCGCGCTTCTCATCTATAATGCGGCCGATGTCCGCGCGCACCTCCGCCCCGCGAGCGCCGTCGGCCGACACCCGCCACCGGCGCGCGGCCGGGGCAGCCGCCTTCCTGGTTGCCCTGGTCGCCTCCTCCGGCTGCGGATACCACCTGGCCGGCCGCTCGAGCACGCTGCCGTCGGGGGTCCGCACCCTCGCCATCCCGACCTTCGTCAATCGCACCAACCGTCCGGAGCTCGAGCAGCGCGTCACGGAGCACGTCATCGACGAGTTCACGACGCGCGGGCGGCTGCGCATCCTCCCCGGCGAGGAAGGGGCGCAGGCGGTCCTCCAGGGTGACCTCCTCTCCTACACGGTCAACCCGGTGGTCATCAGCGAGCAGGGGCGCGCCACGCGCTACGAGATCCGGATCACGGCGCGCGTCGCCCTGACCGAGGTGGCCTCCGAGAGGGTCCTCTGGGAGGACGATCACTTTCTGTTCAAGAGGCAGTACGACGTGCCGGTCAGCCCGGAGAGTTTCGTCGATCAGGAGATCGTCGCCATCGACGAGGTCGCCACCGATTTCGCCCGCAGCGTCGTGACCTCCATTCTCGAAGGGTTCTGATCCCCGATGCCCCCGTCCCTCGGGTTCGAGCAGTTCCGGCAGAGCCTCAAGCGCGGGTCGAGCGAGCCGATCTACCTGTTCGAGGGGGAGGAGGAGTACTTCCACGAGGAAGGGATCCGTCTCCTGGAGAACGCGCTGCTGCCAGCCGGCGCCGCCGTGGTGGACCGCGAGTCGGTGCTGGGAGGCGAGACGACGCTGGCCGCGATCCTCGACCTCGCCTCCACCTACCCCATGGGAGCAGGGCGCCGGCTGGTGATCGTGCGCCAGGCGGACCGCATGCGTCTGGAGGACGCCGGGGCGCTGAGTGCGTTCCTCGCCCGGCCGAACCCCCGCGCCTGCCTGATCTTCAGCGACAGCGAGTTCGACCGCCGGCGGCTTCTCTACAGGACCCTGCTGACGGGCGCCGCGCGGGTCGACTGCCGGCCCCTGGACGAGGCGCGCACCGCCGCCTGGGTGCGCGACAGGCTGCGGGGCCACGGCTACGGGATCGGGGCGGACCTGGCGGAAGCGATCGCGGCGGGTCTGGCGGGGGCGGCGCTGGGGCGCCTGGACTCGGAGCTGCAGAAGCTGATGGGGGCGATCGGCGAGCCGCGGCCGGTCCAGCCGTCCGACCTCGCCGTCCTCGCCGACGTGCCGCGCGTGGCGGATGCCTTCAGGCTGGCGGCGCAGGTGGCGCGCGGGGAGCGGGCCGAGGCGGTCGCCTCCCTGCGGGCCCTGCTCCAAGCGGGGGAAGAGCCCGTGCGCCTTCTCGGCGGCCTGGCATGGTACTTCCGGAACGCCCTCAGGGCCGAGGTCGCCGCCGGGCGGCGCCTGCCGCCCAGGGAAGCCAACGAGCTCTACGGCATCAACCAGGGGAAGATCGAGCGGTTCCGCGCGGAGACGAGGAACGCGCCCGCCCCGGTTCTGCAGCGCTCGCTGGCCCTCTGCCTCCAGGCGGATCGCGAGCTGAAGGGGATGGGGGCCAGGGATCCGGCGCATGCCTTCGAGCGCCTGATCCACCGCGCCGGCCGCCTGCGCGGAAGGATCGCATGACGGCGCGGGGCGAGACGGTCCTCGTCCTCGACTTCGGCTCGCAGTACAGCCACCTGATCGCCCGCCGCGTTCGCGAGCTCAACGTCTACAGCCAGCTCCTGCCGTTCGACGCGCCGCTCGATCGCCTGCGGGCCCTGGAGCCGCGCGGCATCGTCCTGTCGGGAGGGCCGGAGTCGGTCGACAGCCCGGGGGCGCCCCGCCTCGACCCCGCCGTGTACGGGATGGGGGTGCCGATCCTGGGGATCTGCTACGGCATGCAGCTGATGGCGCACCAGCTCCGCGGCCGGGTGATGCGGGCGGCCCAGCGGGAGTTCGGCCCCTCCGAACTCGAGGTGCGGGCGCGTTCCCTCCTGTTCGATGGGCTGCCGGAGCGGCAGGGGGTCTGGATGAGCCACGGGGACGAGATCCTGGAGCCCCCGACCGGGTTCAGCGTGACGGCGAGAAGCACGAACTCCGGCTGCGCCGCCATGGCCGACGAGGGGCGCCGGCTGTACGGCATCCAGTTCCATCCCGAGGTGGCCCACACCCGGCACGGGATGGAGATCCTCGGGAACTTCCTGTTCCGCGTCTGCGGCTGCAGCGGGCGCTGGCGCATGACGTCGTTCATCGAAGAGGCCGTGACCGCCATCCGGGAGCGCGTGGGCCGGGGCCGGGTGCTCGCCGGCTTGAGCGGAGGCGTCGACTCCGCCGTCGCCGCCCTGCTCATCCACCGGGCGATCGGCGACCGCCTGCACTGTCTGCTCGTCGACAACGGCCTCCTGCGGCGGCGGGAGGCGGATGAGGTGCTGCGGACGTTCTCGGAGTCCTACCGCCTGCCGGTCCGGCGGGTCGATGCCGCGGCCCGCTTCGTGCAGGCGCTGCGCGACGTCGTCGACCCCGAGGAGAAGCGCCGCATCATCGGCCGGGTGTTCGTCGAGGTCTTCGAGGAGGAGGCCGCGCGGATCGGACCGGTCGAGTTCCTCGCGCAGGGGACGCTCTACCCGGACCTGATCGAGTCGACCTCCTTCCAGGGGCCGGCGGCGGTCATCAAGACGCACCACAACGTGGGCGGGCTGCCGGCCGCCATGAAGCTGAAGCTGGTGGAGCCGCTGCGCGAGCTGTTCAAGGACGAGGTCCGGCGTCTCGGCAAGGAGCTGGGCCTCGGCGACGCGATCCTGTCGCGCCATCCCTTCCCGGGGCCGGGCCTCGCGGTGCGCATCCTCGGGGAGGTGACGGAAGAGCGCCTCGAGATCCTGCGGCGGGCGGACGACCTCTTCATCTCCGAGCTCAAGGCGACGCCGGGCCCGCGGGGCGCCCGGCTCTACGACGAGACGGCCCAGGCGTTCGCCGTGCTCCTGCCGGTCAGGACCGTCGGCGTGATGGGAGACGGCCGCACCTACGAGAACGTCGTGGCGCTGCGCGCGGTGACCACGGAGGACTTCATGACGGCGGACTGGGCCCGGCTTCCCGCCGCCTTCCTGGCGAAGGTCAGCGCCCGCATCGTCAACGAGGTGCGCGGCGTGAACCGCGTGGTCTACGACGTGAGCAGCAAGCCCCCCGCGACCATCGAGTGGGAGTGAGGATGGCCGCCGGGAGCTTCGTCCACCTCCACAACCACACCCAGTACTCCCTGCTGGACGGTGCGTCCAGGCTCGAGGAGCTGGTCGAGCAGGCGGCACGCTTCGAGATGCCGGCCGTGGCGATCACCGATCACGGCAATTTATTCGGCGCCATCCCGTTCTTCGAGGCGGCGGCGGAGCAGGGCATCAAGCCGATCCTGGGCTGCGAGACCTACGTCGCGCCCGGCCACCGGAGCGATCGCACCCCCGCCGCCGGCAGGAAGCCCTACTCCCACCTTCTGCTGCTGGCGCGCGACGCGCAGGGCTACCGGAACCTCATGAAGCTGTCGACCGCCGGGTTCCTCGAGGGATACTACTACCGCCCGCGCATCGACCGGGAGCTGCTGGAGCAGCATGCCGGCGGGCTGATCGCCACCTCGACCTGCCTGGGAGGGGAGATCCCCCAGCTCGTGCTGGGGGGCCGGGTGCAGCAGGCGGAGCGCGTCGCCTGCGAGCTGCGGGAGATGTTCGGCCCCGAGAACTTCTTCTTCGAGATCCAGGACCAGGGGATCCCGGAGGAGAAGACGCTCAACGAGGCGCTCGTGCCGATGGGGCGGCGCCTGAAGATCCCCCTGCTCGCCACGAACGACTGCCACTTCCTGCGGCGCGAGGATCACTTCGCGCACGACATCCTCATCTGCATCCAGACAGGGAAGACGGTCAAGGACGCCGACCGGATGCGCTTCAGCGCGGAGCACTATTTCAAGTCGCCCGCGGAGATGCGCGAGGTGTTCAGGGATCTGCCCGAGGCGGTGGAGAACACGCTTCGGGTCGCCGCGCGCTGCAACCTGGCCCTGGAGAAGGGGGGTAACTTATTGCCCCACTTCCAGGTGCCCGAGGGCCGCACGGTGGAGGACTATTTCCGGCAGATCGCCGAAGCGGGGTTCGAGGAGCGGCTGGCGGCGCTCGAGCGCCAGGGGCGGCTGGCCGTCCCGGCCGCCGACTACCGGCGCAGGCTTGAGGGCGAGATCGAGATGATCACCCGGATGGGGTTCGGCGGCTATTTCCTCATCGTCTGGGATTTCATCCGCTACGCCCGCGAGCAGGCCATCCCGGTCGGCCCGGGGCGCGGCAGCGCGGCCGGCTCTCTGGTCGCCTACTGCCTGCGGATCACGGACGTCGATCCCCTGCGGTACGACCTCCTCTTCGAGCGCTTCCTGAACCCCGAGAGGATCACCCTGCCGGACATCGACATCGACTTCTGCATCCGCGGGCGGGCCCGGGTGATCGACTACGTGCGCGAGAAGTACGGGCGGGAGAACGTCGCGCAGATCATCACCTTCGCCACGCTCGGAGCGAAGGCGGTGGTGCGGGACGCCGGGCGCGGCCTGGACATCCCCTACGGCGACTGCGACCGGATCGCGAAGCTGATCCCCTCCGAGCCGGACATGACGATCGACAGGGCGATCCAGACGGCGCCGCCGCTCCGGCAGCTGTACGAGAAGGAAGCCCCGATCCGGCGGCTGCTGGACGTCGCGCGTCGGCTCGAGGGCCTGACGCGGCACGCCTCGGTGCACGCGGCGGGGGTCGTGATCTCGCCGCGGCCGATCGTGGAATACGCGCCCCTCGGGCGCACCCGCGACAACGAGATCGTCACGCAGTACGCCATGGACGGGATCGGCGCCATCGGCCTGCTGAAAATGGACTTCCTCGGGCTCAAGACGCTGACCCTCATCCAGGATTGCGTCGCGCGCATCCGGAAGGCGGAGGGGGTGGATCAGGACATCGAGGCGCTGCCGCTGGACGACCCGGCGACCTACGGCGTCTTCGCCGTCGCCCAGACGGCCGGTGTGTTCCAGTTCGAGTCGTCGGGCATGCAGGACATCCTGCGCAAGCTCAAGCCCGACCGGTTCGAGGACCTGGTGGCCCTCAACGCCCTGTTCCGGCCGGGGCCGATCGGCTCCGGGATGATCGACGACTACATCGAGCGGCGCCACGGCCGCAAGACAATCGCGTACATCATCCCGCAGCTGGAGGAGATCCTCGGGGTGACCTACGGGGTGATCGTCTACCAGGAGCAGGTGATGCAGATCGCCTCCCACCTCGCGGGCTTCACGCTGGGCGAGGCCGATCTCTTGAGGTCCGCCATGGGGAAGAAGAAGAAGGACGTGATGGCGGCGCAGCGCGACAAGTTCGTGCGCGGCTGCAGGGCCCGGGGCATCTCCGAGAAGGACGCCGGGCGGGTTTTCGATCTGATGGAGCACTTCGCCGGCTACGGGTTCAACAAGGCGCACAGCACGGCCTATGCGCTGGTCGCCTACCGCACCGCCTGGCTGAAGGCGCACCATCCCCGCCACTTCATGGCCGCGCTGTTGACCGTCGAGCGCGACAACACGGACAATATCGTCAAGTACATCGCCGAGTGCCGCGCTCTGAAGATCCCGGTCCTGGGGCCCGACGTCAACGCCTCCGGTGTCGACTTCACGGTCGAGCCGGCGGGCATCCGCTTCGGCCTGGGCGCCGTGAAGAACGTCGGCCTGGGCGCCGCCCAGAGGATCGTGGAGGCGCGCGAGCGCGTCGGGGGTTTCGATTCTCTGGGGGCGCTGTGCCGCGAGGTCGACCTGCGCCTGGCCAACAAGCGCGTCCTGGAGTCCCTCGTCAAGGCGGGCGCGCTCGATCGCCTCGGCCCCAACCGCGCCACGCTGTGCGCCGCGCTCGACGCGGCGATCGAGGCGGCCCAGAAGGCGATCCGGGACCGGGAGAGCGGCCAGGCGGGTCTCTTCGGGGCCGCGGCGGCGGGCTCGCCCGACGACGCCTCCGCCCTCCGCCCGATCCCCGAGTGGACGCTGGAGGACCTCCTCGCGCACGAGAAGGAGACGCTGGGGTTCTACATGGCAGGCCATCCGCTCGCGGATTACGCCGGTCGGCTGGGATCCCTCGTGAGCCACACCACGGCCCGCCTCGGGGAGGTCCAGCAATCGCGCCAGGTGACCCTGGCCGGGATCGTCTCGACCCTCAAGCGCCGCAAGACGCGCAAGGGGGACCTGATGGCCGTCTGCACCCTCGAGGACCTCGACGGCACGGTGGAGGTCGTCGTGTTCCCCGAGGTCTACGCGCGGCACAGGAGCCTCCTGGCGCAAGGCGCGGCGCTCCTCCTGACCGGGAACGTGGAGGTGGCGGAGGAGGGGAGGCGCCTGGTGGCCGAGACCCTCCTGCCGCTCGACCAGGCGGAGGAGAAGCGCGCGAAGGAGATGGTCATCGCCCTTTCGGCGCAGGGCCTGGAGGAAGCCACCGTCGAGCGCCTGAAGGGGCTGCTTCGGGAACGGCCGGGGCCGTGCCCGGTCTACCTGGAGGTCACGCAGCCGCGGGCCTTCCGCGCCACGCTCAAGGCGGGGGGGGCCCTCAAGGTCTCGCCCAGCCGGGCGCTCACCCTCGCCCTCGAGGATCTGCTGGGAAAGGGAGCCGTAAGATTCCGTTGACAACACCCCGAAAGTCCTTTATCGTCGGGGCTTTCCGCGGCAGCGACCCCCGGGTCCTTGCGCTCCGGGAGAGGAGCCGATGATGGACGGCGACCGGCATCTCTTCACCTCCGAATCGGTGACCGAGGGTCATCCCGACAAGGTCGCCGACCAGGTGTCGGACGCGCTTCTGGACGCCGTCCTGATCCAGGATCCTCAGTCGCGGGTGGCCATCGAGACTCTGGTCACGACCGGCGTCGCCTTCGTCGCCGGCGAGATGACGACGCGGGCGGTCGTCGACGTCCAGGAGACGGTGCGCGCGGCGATCCGCGACGCCGGGTACACCCGGGCCGAGTTCGGGTTCGATTCCGAAACCTGCTCCGTGATCGCCGCCATCAACAAGCAGTCTCCAGACATCGCCCTGGGCGTCGATACCGGAGGAGCGGGCGACCAGGGGATGATGTTCGGGTTCGCCTGCCGGGAGACGCCCGAGCTGATGCCGATGCCGATCCTGCTGGCGCATCGCCTCGTGCGGCGGCTTTCCGAGGCGCGCCGCTCCGGTCGCCTCCCCTACCTGCGGCCGGACGGCAAATCGCAGGTGACCGTGGAATACGCCGGGGGCCGCCCCGCCCGCGTCCAGGCCGTGGTCGTCTCAACCCAGCATTCCGCCGACGTGGGGATTGAGGACCTGCGCCGCGACGTCGAGGAGCACGTCATCCGCGCGGTGATCCCGGAGGAGTTGCGCGACGGCGCCACGCGCGTGCACATCAACCCGACCGGGCGCTTCGTGGTCGGGGGGCCCCAGGCGGACACCGGTCTCACAGGCAGGAAGATCATTGTGGACACGTACGGCGGTTACGCGCGCCACGGCGGCGGCGCCTTCTCGGGGAAGGACCCGACGAAGGTGGACCGCTCCGCGGCCTACATGGCGCGCTACGTCGCCAAGAACGTGGTGGCGGCCGGCATCGCCGAGCGCGTCGAGGTGCAGCTGGCCTACGCCATCGGCGTCGCCGACCCGGTGTCGGTCCGCGTGGACACGCAGGGCACCGGCGCGCTCGAGGACGCGAAGATCGTCCGTCTGGTGCGCGAACACTTCGGGCTGAAGCCGCGCGAGATCATCGACGCGCTCGGGCTGCGCCGGCCGGTCTACCGGCGCACGGCGGCCTTCGGCCACTTCGGGCGCACCGAGCCGGAGTTCACCTGGGAGCGGACCGACAGGGCTGAGGCCCTGCGCCAGGCGGCGCGCAGCGCCGCCACGGTCTGAAGGGGGAGGCGTGGCCCGACCGGCGCACGACGTGAAGGACCTGGCGCTGGCGCCGAGCGGCAGGACGCGGATCGACTGGGCCGAGGCGCAGATGCCGGTGGTGCGCGTCATCCGCGAGCGCTTCGCGAAGGAGGAGCCGCTGCGCGGCCTCCGCCTCGCGGCCTGCCTGCACGTCACGTCCGAAACGGCCAACCTGGTGCGGGCCCTGGCGGCCGGGGGGGCCTCCGTGCGCCTGTGCGCCAGCAACCCCCTGTCGACCCAGGACGACGTCGCCGCCTCCCTGGTCGAGCACCACGGCATCTCCGTCTTCGCGATCAAGGGGGAGGACAACGAGACCTACTACCGCCACATCCTCGCGGCGCTCGAGGGCGGAGCGCATCTGACCATGGATGACGGCGCGGATCTCGTGTCGGTACTGCACGCGCGGAGGCGCGACCTGCTCCCCGAGATCCTGGGGGGCACCGAGGAGACCACGACCGGCGTGATCCGGCTGACCAGCATGGCCAAGGACGGCGTCCTGGCCTATCCGATCGTCGCCGTCAACGACGCCATGACCAAGCACTTCTTCGACAACCGCTACGGCACCGGCCAGAGCACGCTGGATGGCATCGTGCGCGCCACCAACCTCCTGATCGCCGGCTTGAAGGTCGTCATCGCCGGGTACGGGTGGTGCGGGCGCGGCGTCGCCCTGCGCGCCCGGGGACTGGGCGCTCAGGTGGTCGTGACGGAGGTCGATGCGGTGAAGGCGCTGGAGGCGGCCCTCGACGGCCACCAGGTCCATCCGATGGAGGAGGCGGCGCGGATCGGAGACATCTTCGTGACCCTCACCGGAAACAAGCACGTCCTCAGGCGGGAGCATTTCCAGGCGATGAAGGACGGAGCGGTCATCGCCAACTCGGGACACTTCAACGTGGAGATCGACATCCCGGCCCTCGAGTCCCTGGCGGGCGGGCGCAAGGAGCGGCTCCGCGACTACGTCGATCAGTACACGCTGGCGGACGGCCGCCACATCAACCTGCTGGGAGAAGGGCGGCTCATCAACCTCGCGGCCGCCGAGGGCCATCCGGCCGCCGTCATGGACATGTCGTTCGCCAACCAGGCCCTGGCGGCGGAATACCTCTCCAGGGAGGGGAAGAAACTGAAGCGGGAGGTCCATCCCGTGCCCCCGGCCATCGACCGCGAGATCGCCCGGCTGAAGCTCGCCGCGATGGGCATCCGCATCGACGCGCTGACCGCCGAGCAGCAGGCTTATCTCTCCACCTGGCACGAGGGGACCTGAGGACCGGTCCCGCTCTCCGGGCGCCATGATCCACGAAACCCTGTCCAGGCGCAGGATCCCGGTCGGCCTGGGGCTGCTCCTGGGGACGCTGTGGCTGGCGGTCGGGATCCGCCAGGCCGATCCCGCCGCCGGCGTCGCGGTCCTCGATTCTCCGCTCGGCATCCTGGCTCCGCGCACGCTCTCCCCCGGCTGGCACCTGGCGCCTCCCGGCCTGCTCAGGATCTCCTTCTACCCGGTCCAGTCCGCCACTCTCTCATTCATCCTGGGAGGGAACGAGGGATCCTCCCTCGTGTCACGCGAGGGGATCGCCGTGCTCGCCGCCGGGACCATCCGCTACCGCGTGGAGCCGGACCGGGTGCTGGACGTGCACCGCATCCTCGGCCCGCGCTTTGAGCGTGACTCGGTCCGACGCTGGGTGCAGGAGGATCTCCGGGGGGCAATCCGGGGCGCCAGCTACAGCGAGGTCTCCGGGGCGCGGACGCCCGAGTTGCGGGAGTCGCTCGGGCGCTCCCTGGCCGATCGCTTCCGCGAGGCGGGCCTCGTCCTGCTGTCGTGCGACGTCACCGGCGTTCAAATCCGGGCCGGCCCCGGTGCCACGCCGGTCACTATGCGGAAGATCGCCGGGATGAAAGTCCTCCTGATCGGCCTGGACGGGGCCGATTGGAACATCCTGGATCCCCTAATCCGGAAGGACAGGCTGCCCAACATCGGGCGGATCGCCCGCGCCGGGGTGCGCGCCCGGCTGCGGACGATCACCCCGATGCTGTCGCCGGTCATCTGGACCAGCATCGCCACCGGCGTCCTTCCCGGGAGGCACGGCATCATCGATTTCCTGGCCACCACGGGGAGGGAAGGGGAGCGGGTGCCGGTCACGTCGACCCTGAGGAAGACCAGGGCGATCTGGAACATCCTGAGCGAGAACGGACTGACGGTCGGCGTCGTCGGCTGGTGGGCGAGCTACCCCGCCGAAGAGGTCAACGGGTTCGTGGTCTCCGACCGCGTCGCTTACCAGCTGTTCGGGGCCCACCCGGCGCGTGAGCAGGCGCGCGTGGGCAAGGTTTTCCCGCGCGACCTCGACGCGCAGGTCGCCTCACTGACCGTCGCTCCCGAGGCGGTGGGCGCCGGGGAGGTGGGGCGCTACGTCCGGCTGGCGCCGGATCCAGCCTTGCTTTCCGCCGAGCAGAACAGGATGATCGACGACCTCCGGACGCTCATCGCCGCTGGGGACACCTACGCGAACCTCAGCCTCGTCCTCGGCGGGCGCTTCCGTCCCGACTTCCAGGCGGTGTATCTGGAGAGCACCGACACGGTCGCGCACCTCTTCATGCGCCACGCGCCCCCGGCGCTGCCGGGGGTGGACCGCGAGGAGGCCCGGCGGTTCGGGATGGCGGTCGACGAGTACTACCGCCACGTCGATGACCTGGTCGGCCGCCTGCTCGAGGCGGCGGGAGAGAGCACGGCCGTGATCCTCTGCTCGGATCATGGCTTCCGCACGGGCGACAACCGGCCCCTGACCGAGTCGCGAATCGGCTACGGCCAGGCGGCGGACTGGCACCGCAAGTACGGCGTCCTGATCCTCCATGGGCCCCCCTTCCGGAAGGGCCGCGAGCTGGAGGAGGCCTCCGTCCTGGACATCACGCCGACGGTCCTGGCTCTCTTCGGCCTGCCGGTCGCGGAGGACATGGACGGGCGGCCGATTCTCGACGCCTTCGAGCCCGCCTTCCTCCAGGCCCACCCGATCGCCTACATCCCGACCCACGAGCGGAACCCGGCGGCCGGGGCGGCGCGGGTCGCGGAAGCGGCGCGTCCGCCGGACGCGGCCCAGCCAGCCGATCCGGAGGGGGACAGGGAGCTCAAGGAGAAGCTGCGGTCGCTCGGCTACCTGCGGCAGGATACTCCCAGCTCGCACAACAACCGCGGCATGCTCTTGATGACGGTGGGCAAGTACGACGAGGCGATCGCGGAGTTCGAGCGGGCGATTCAGGCATCGGAGGATCTCGGGATCGCGCGGCTCAACATCGCGCGGGCGCACCTCAGGAGGAAGGACTACGACGCCGCCGTCGCGGCCCTCGAGGCCCACCTCGCCCGCCAGCCCCGCTCGAAGGAGGCGGAGAACCTGCTGGGCAACATCGCCATGGAGCGCGGCCGGATGCGCGAGGCGGAAGAGCATTTCCACAAGGCGCTCGCTTACGAGCCGAACTTCACGGACGCGCGCAACAGCCTCGGGATCCTCTATGACAGGCTCGGGCGCGAGCCGGACGCCATCCGGGAGTTCCTCAGGGTGATCGAGGTGGATAAGGAGTACGCCGAGGCGCTCAACAACCTCGGGGTCATCTACAAGAAGCAGGGCCGGAAGGGCGAGGCGATCGCCGCCTTCCAAAAGGCGATCACGGCCGACCCGGAGTTCGCGGGCTCGTACAGCAACCTGGCGCTGGTCCACGAACAGGAAGGGAACCAGAAGGCGGCCGAGGAGCAGTACCGCAAGGCCCTCAAGCGGGACCCGAAGAACGCGGCCGTGCGCACCAACTACGGCGGGCTGCTCTACGCCCTGGGGCGCCTGGAGGAGTCCCGCCGGGAGCTCGAGCAGGCCGTCGCGATCGATCCCTCCTACGCTTCGGCGCACAACAACCTGGGCGCGGTCTACGGCAAGCTCGGGCGGCTCCAGGATGAGATCTCCGCCTACCGCGCGGCCGTGCGACTCGACCCGGACTACGCCGACGTCCATCACAACCTCGGGCTCGCCCTCCTCAAGCGTGGCTCGATCGAAGAAGGGGAGAGCGCGATGCGCCGCGTCCTCGAAATCGATCGACGCTACGCCGCGGCCTACGTGAACCTCGGACGATCCCTCCTGGCGCGCGGCCGGGTCCAGGAGGCCCAGGACCTGCTGCAGGCGGGCGCCGCGGCGGCGCCGGGCGACCCGGAACTGCACGCCATGCTCGGCGAAGCCTGGCTCGCCTCCGGGCAGAGGGAAAAGGCGATGGGCGCTTTCGACAGGTCGCTCGGGCTGAACGCCGACCAGCCCGGCCTGCGTCTCCGGGTCGAGGAACTGAGGAGAACGCCGTGACCTCCGTGCGCCGGGGAGGCACGGCCGCCGTGGCGGCGCTCAGCCTCTGCCTCGCGGCCCCGATGGTTCCCGGGGCGGAGAGACCCGCCGGCGCGGCACGGCTGAATCTGTTCCAGTTGACGGCCCGCGCCGATCTGGTCGTGCACGTGCGGGTCCGCGAGGGCGCTCTGAAGTTCGCCTCGGTCGAGGTTCTCGAAGCCATGAAGGGGAGCCCCCCGGCGCCGCGCCTCCGGGTCGCCTTCCGCGATTTCAACCGGGACCGCGGCGTCAGGGGCGATCCGATCGTCTTCCCGGACGGCCAGGAGGAGATCCTCTTCCTCGTGCCCCACGCGCAGGCGCCTCGGAGAAAGAAAGATTCGGATCTCTTCGAACTGCTCAATGCGCCGCAGGGCCGGATCACGGTCCCGGCGGAAGGGGCCGGCCCGATCCTGGATGCCGTCAGACGTCTGGCGGCGCTCGCGGCCGCGGACCCTTCGAGCCAGCTCGACGGGTTGCACCGCTTTCTGGGCGGCGAAAACCTCTACCTGATCGAAGCTTCCCTGGACGAAATGGGGCGTCTCCGAGCCGCCGCTCCGTCGCTCTACCCGGCTCTTCTGCATCTCCTTCAGTCTCCCTCCGCTTCGATCCGGGCCCGTTCGCTGCGGCTCCTCGGACAGGCGTTCTCGGCGGGCGACAGGGAAGGAAGCGCCGAGGCGGGCGATCCGGCTCGCGCCGCCCTGGCGGGCGTCATCGAGCGGGCCCGGAACGACCGGGACGAGTCGGTCCGCGTGGAGGCGGTCATGGCGATCGCCGCGTGGCCTGGTCGCCGCGAGGTCGAATCCGAGCTCCGCGCCATTGCCGCGCAGGACCCGGCGCAGGCGGTGCGCTACGAAGCCGAGAAGGCCCTCTACAGGGGAAGGCAGTAGCGCTCCGACCTCGCGACCGTGGTCCTGGCGACGCGAGGACTTCAGGTGCCGGTCTTCAGCAGCAGGTAGAGTCCCGACCCGGAGAACAGGATGTTGGGGGCCCAGGCGGCGAGGAAAGGGGGGATCAGACCGATCCCTCCGAGGGCATTGGTGGTGCTGAAGGTGAGCAGAAAGAGGCCGGCCAGCACCACGGCGACCCCGACACCGTAGAGAGAGCCTCGCTTGCCCATCCGGAAGCAGAAGGGCAGTCCGAGAAGCACGATCGTCAGAGACACGAGAGGAAACGCCGTCTTCCCGTAGAGGTCCACCAGGACCTCCTGCACGTCGTATCCTCTCCTCTTCAGATCCGTGACGAAGGTTTTCAGCTCGGCGTAGTTCATCTGCTGCGGGCTCTTCCACTCCCTGATGAAGTAGGACGGACCCTCCGGGAAATCGAAGTACTTCTCAGCGAAGGTCTCGAACGACTCGGCCCCGTCCTGGAACTCGCGGACCCAGCCGTCTCTCAGGAGCCAGCGCCCTCCGGTGTAGGAGGCTGTCCTCGCATAGACTCTCTCCAGGATCTCGAACGAGGCCGGGTCCAGGCGGTAGGCGGAGAGCCCCTGGAAATCGCCGCCCCCGGACCTCGGCAGCATCGGGATGGGCGAAGGGACGTAGTTCTGGAAGTTGAACAGACGGCCCTCCTCCCCGAATACCCAGCGCCTCTGGCTGGCGTGGTGGCTCCGCGGGCTGCGGCCCTTGATGACATCCTTCACCAGGGCCGCCTTCTCGCTGGCGTAGGGCACCAGGTAGTCCAGGTTCACGTAGGCCAGAGCGCTGATGGCGATCATGACGATGACGACGGGAGCCGTCAGGCGATAGATGCTGGTGCCGCTCGCCTTCAGGGCCGTGACCTCGTTGAAGCGCGACATGACTCCGAAGGCCAGAAGGGTCGCGACCAGGCAGGACATCGGGAGGATCTGGGAAAAGATCCAGGGAGCGTGGTACTTGAAGTACGTCAGCGCCGTCCCGAACGGGAGGCCGCGCTCGACCAAGTCGTCGATGAGCTGGATGAAATCGTAGACGGCGTACAGGAAGAAGAGCGAGACCAGGCAGCCGGCCAGAAACGATCCGAAGCGCTTGAGGATGTACCTGTCGAGGGTGGTGCTGAAAATGAGGAGGATCGCCAGCAGCATGAGGCCGACCAGGAGGAAGGGGCTGTACGAGACCGACGCGAGGCCGGCGATGAGGGCCACTCCTCCGAGAAGCACGGCCTGGACTCTCCCGGACAACTTCCGGGCCGGCTCGGCGATCTCCACCGTGTCCAGCTCTTCGAGGCCGACGCTCCCGTGAGCCTCTCCGGGGCCGGGGAGCGCCCGGAGGCGGGGAGGGGAGTGCCGGGCGGCGCGTCGGATCCGGCCCCAGCCCCTGCGGGATGCGCCCGAGGCCCTCTGTGCCGGACCGGGCCGCCCTTCCTCGCCGGACCGGCCTGGTTCGTGAGTGCCCGAGAGTCGTTCCGTTTGCCACTCGATCTCTCGCCGCCGCCGCAGCGCCTGGAGGGCTCCCTGCAGGCGGAACGGAACCAGAAGCGAGAGTTGCAATCGCTCTGATCTCTCCCGCATCAGATAGAGGATCACTCCGAGCGCTCCCAGGAGGGCGTTTCCGACCCAAAGGCCAATGTACGGCGACAGCTTCCCCTGGCTGACGAGGTTTTCGCCTGCCGAGAGGAGGATCCAGTAGGCGATCGCGATGGCGATGCTGAGGCTGAACCCGGAGGCCTTCCCGCCACGGCGGTTCATCACCCCGAGCGGAACGCCCAGGATGGCGAACACGAGGCAGGCGACGGGGAGGGCGAAACGCTCGTGCATGACGGCGAGGATGTGGCCGACAACCCGGTTGCGCGTCTCCTCATGCGAGATGGCCCCCGCCCTGAGGATCGACTTCGCCAGTTCCTTCAGGTCCTGGTCGCGGAAGTTCTTCGGGACCGGCCGGCTCAGGAGACTGCTTTTGGCCCGGAAGGAATCATCCGGGTCCCGGCGGACCATCTGGCGCTGGAAGCTGCTCACCTGGTAGCTGTTCGCCTCCGTGGGCGTCGTGCTGTGCGTCGTCCCGTCCTCGAGGTAGAGGCGGGCCACGCCGTCCTTCGGGTCGTAGTCGATCTGGGCCCGGCGGGCCAGGGTCACGAGCTCCTTCCCCTTGTCTTCGCTCTGGAAGATGAACACCTTCTCGAGGAAGTCGCCTCCCTCGCGCACCTCGTCGGCGTACAGGAGCATGCCGGGGATCTGGTCGAAGAAGACTCCGGGCTTGATTTCCCGGCGCACGTCGGCCGAATGCATCAGCTCGTTGTAGACCTGATGGCGCCGGTAGTTGGCCTTCGGCTCCACGTCGAGGATCAGATAGCTGCCGAGCGCCCAGCCGGCCACTCCGAGCGCCAGGGCCGGCCCCAGGATCTTCCAGTAGCTGACGCCCGAGGCCCTGAGAGCGATGACCTCGCTGTCCGTGGACAGCCGCCCGACCCCGACCAGCACACCCAGAAGGATGGCCATCGGGATCGTCATCACCAGGACGCGCGGCAGGTAGAGGAGCAGGAGGGTGACGACGGTCCCTGTCGGCAGGTCTCTCTTCATCGCCAGCTCGGCGAGCTCGAAGAGAGCGTTCATCAGGAAGACGAGAACGTAGACCCCGAGCCCGAGAGCCGTGGGTGACAGCACCTCGCGAAAGACATAGCAACCGATGAGGTGCGGACGCAGGTTGGCCACGGTGCGATGTTAGGCGCGTCCAGGGTGGGCGTCAACCAGACAGGCATGGCGACGGTGGACGGACCCTATCGCCTTCGATCCCAGCGACGTCCGATAAGATATCTTATGTCAACTTGCGAAGGAGCCGGGCAGCACCGACGGCGGTGTCGGCGCGCCGACATTCGTCCCGGTGGAGAATGGGGCTGAATTGGTCGCGCGATCAGGACTGTGCGAGCCGATTGATCAGTTCGCGAAGGGTTGCGATGATCTCGTCCTTGGAGATCTCGGACTTCTTGAATTTCAGGTTGAGCGAGTACTTGTTGTCCGGTGGCCTGAAGTGAAAGACGAACCCCCTCGGGCGGCCCGGTCCCTTTCTCTCATCATCCTTTATCTTCCGGACGTCATCCCGAGTCAGGCCCGAGACTTTAATCTCTTCGATGGTCTTCGCCATCGCCTCGGCGCTCGACTGCCTGGCGATCAGCAGAAGTGTGGAGCGAGCCGTGATCCCGGCCTCGCGGCAGCGCTCTCTCAGCTCCGAAGGGATATGGGTCAAGGTCAGCGTCTCGGTGACTGAGGTCCGCGACTTCCCGAGTTTCTTGGCGATCTCCTCGTGCGTGTAGAGGAACTTCTCGCACAGCTTCTGCAGCCCCTCGGCCTCTTCGAAAGGGTTCAAATCTTTCCTCTGAAGGTTCTCAATGAGGCTGATCTCCAGGACTCCCCTGTCATCGACATCGATCTCCACACACGGTATCTGGGACAGTCCGGCTTCAACCGAGGCGCGATACCGTCGCTCGCCCGCGATGATCTGATACTTCTCGCCGGCGGAGCGGACGAGGACCGGCTCCAGGACCCCTTTCTCCTTGATAGACGAGATCAGGTCCGCCAGGTCGCCAAAGGACCGTCGGGGCTGATGGGGATTCGGGACGAGAAGATCGAGGGGGATCATCCGGCCTACCGCGATGGCCGGCCCGGTCGAGAGGTTATCGACGAAGTGATAATCGTGCCTCATGCGTCTCTGAATGGGAAGTCCGCGCTGCTTAGACACGGCCTATCACCTCTTCTGAGAGTTTATAGTATTCGAGCGCCCCCGTTGAGTGGGGCGCAAAGCTGAAGATCGACTCCTTGTGTGCGGGGCTCTCCTCGAGGCGAACGCTCCGGGAGATGATCGTCCTGAAGACCTTCGCTCCGAAGACCTCGCGGATGTGGTTGCGGATGTCCCGCCCGAGGATGGTCCGCTTGTCGTGGATGGTGATGACGACGCCGAGAAACTCGAGGTTGGGGTTGGGGCGGGCCTTGATTTTTTCGACAGTCTCGAGGAGGTCGTCAGTTCCTTCAAGGGCAAAGTAGGATGACTGGATCGGCACGAGGAGATGCGTCGCCGCCACGAGAGCGTTCACTGTGAGGAGGCCGAGCGTTGGTGGCGTGTCCACGACGATGTATTTGTAGTCCCGCGCGACTGTCTTCAGACGATCCTTGAGGCGGAAGTGGCTGTCGATATCCCCCAGGAGCTTGCTCTCGAACTTGGCCAGGCTGATCCGTGCCGGCACGACGTCCAAGTGCTTGAGGTTCGTCTTGTGGACGGCGTCCTTGAGGGACTTCCCTTCCTCGACGAGGGAATCGTAGATGGAGAGGCTGAGCTGCTCAGGGTCGAGGAACGATAGCGTGGCGTTCCCCTGGGGATCGAGATCGACGAGAAGCGTCTCGAAGCCCTTTTGTGCGAGGGCCGCGGCGAGATTGATGGCGGTTGTTGTCTTGCCAACGCCGCCCTTCTGATTCGCGATTGCCAGGATCACGCCCGGGTACTCTCCGCCGCGCGGTGGCGGCTACCGGTGACTCAGAAGGAGCGCGACTACAAGAGCAATCGACCAGGCTTCGACAGGAAGACCTGGTAAGTCATTGCTAATGAATAGCTTACGAAATAAATCAGCCAAGCCACTCCGGCGGCGTCCGCGCGGGTGACGGGCTACATTTCGTACTTTCCCATCTCGTCCGGATCGAGGTTCTCAAGCCACTTCCTGATCCTCTCCGATTCCCCGGCGTCCTTGGTGAGGTCGGTGTTCTTGGCCTTCTCGATGACTTCGGTGTTGACGTAAATCGGAGATCCGGTGCGCAGGGCCAGAGCGATAGCGTCGCTGGGCCTGGAGTCGATCGGGAGCAGCTTTCCGTCGTGGTTCAGGAAGATGAGGGCGTAGAAGGTGTTGTCCTTCAGGTCGGTGATGACGATCTTCTCGACGCTGGCGTGCATGTTGCTGATCATGCTCTTCAGGAGATCGTGCGTCATGGGGCGCGGCGTGACGATCTTCTCGATCTGCAAGGCGATGGCGTTGGCCTCGAAGATGCCGACCCAGATCGGCAGCACCGCCGAGCTGGCGGGGTCGCGGAGGATGATGATCGGCATATTGGTGATCGGGTCGATCATCAGACCTTTGATCTTCATTTCGAGTTCCATGATTCCCCGCCCTTCTCCCCTTGCGACCTTTTATAACCTGCCGTTCCGGTCAAGTCAAGCCGCCGCCGGCCCCAAGCGGCTCGCCGGTGAGCGAATGCGCGTGAGCGCGAGTGATCCGCACCGGCACGAGACTCCCGCGAGCGGCCTGCGGGGCTTCAAAGTGCACGATCCTGTTGCAGGTCGTCCGTCCCTTTTTCATCCGGCTGTCCATGCGGCTCTGGCCGTCCACGAGGACCTCGAAGGCGCGCCCGACCAGGGCGGCGTTGCGGCGGGCCTGGATCTCCTCCTGAAGACCGAGCAGGGCCTGCAGCCTGGCGCGCTTCAGCGCCTCGCTCACGGCGCCGTCCATGTCCGCGGCGGGCGTGCCGGGTCGCGGCGAATAGGTGAAGGCGTAGGCCTGGTCGTACTCCACCTCCCTCATCAGGGACAGCGTCTCCCGGAAGTCCTCTTCCGTCTCCCCGGGGAACCCGACGATCAGGTCGGTGCTGAAGGTGATCCCCGGGACGACCGATCTGAGGTAGCCGATCTTCGCCATGTAGCGGGCCCGGGTGTAGCCGCGCCGCATCGCCTCCAGGACGCGGTCGGAGCCTGACTGGGCCGGGAGATGCAGGTGGTTGCAGACCGTCGGGAGGTCGCGCATGGCGTCCATGATCCCGCGCTTGAGGTGCCCCGGGTGGGACGTCGTGAAACGGACCCGGCAGACGCCGGGGATGCGGTCGATCATGCGCAGGATCGACGCCAGGTCATCGGCGCCGGAGTGGTAAGCGTTGACGTTCTGGCCGAGGAGTTCGATCTCGCGATACCCCTGCCCGGCCAGGCTCTCGACTTCGGCGACGATCTCCTCGGGGGGACGGTACACCTCGCGGCCCCGGGTGTACGGGACGATGCAGTAGGTGCAGGCCTTGTTGCAACCCTCCATCACCGTCACGTAGGCGCGCGGCCCGGGGCCACGGGCGGCGGTGTCGGGCGGGAAGGCGACCGGGTCGTCGTCCCGCGCCAGGCTGATGGATCGTCCGTCTCGCCGGGCCTGATCGAGGAGGTCCCCCAGCTGCGCGATGTTGCGCGGCCCCATGACCAGATCGACGTACGGCGCGCGTCTGAAGATCGCCGCCTTCTCCTGCTGGGCAACGCATCCGCACACGCCGATGAGCAGATCCGTGTTCCTTTCCTTCAGGCGTCGCAGCTGCCCGAGGCGCGCGTAGACCTTGCTCTCCGGCTTCTCGCGGACGCTGCAGGTGTTGAGGAGGATGACGTCGGCCTCGGCGGCCGTCGCTGCGGGGACGTAACCACGGGACGCCAGAATCCCCCCCATTTTCTCGGAGTCGTGGGCGTTCATCTGGCAGCCCCAGGTCTCGATCAGGTAGCGCTTCATCGCCGTCCCGCCTTCGCCCCTCCGCCCCCCCGCAAGCGGGCCCGCCGGGGAGCGGCGCGCCCCGTCCCTCCCCTTCCATCGGCCAGGAGGGGACGCAGTCGCCGGTAGGTCGTCTTCAGGGCCTCCGGGATCACCCGGGTCCCGTGGATGACGCTCATGAAGTTGGTGTCACCGTCCCAGCGCGGCACCATGTGCAGGTGGTAGTGCCCCTCGATGCCGGCGCCGGCGCTCCGCCCCAGGTTCATGCCGAGGTTGATCCCCGTCGGACGGTAGATCGCCCGGAGCGCCGCTTCGCAGCGCACCGTGAGCGCCATCATCTCGTCGAGGGCGGCCGGGGCGGCGTCCCGCAGGGAGGGCAGGTGGGCGAAGGGGACGATCATCAGGTGGCCGTTGTTGTAGGGGTACTTGTTGAGGATGACGAAGTTGCCGCGTCCCCGGAACAGGACCAGGTTGTCGCGGTCTCTCCGTCCCCTGGCGGCCGCGCAGAAGACGCACCCTCGATCGCGTCTCCGCCCCGAGGTGACGTAGCGCAGACGCCAGGGGCTGAACAGCTTGTCCATGGTGGGTCGGGCAGGCGAGCGGAGCCGGGCGGCGCCCGCCGCAGTGTCCTACGGCTCCACGCCGGGGAACATGGAGGAGGCCGCCGCCTCCGAGGCGTCCCCTGCAGTGTTGATCAATTCCTTCAGCTCCTTGCCGGGCTTGAAGTAGGGGATCCTCTTGGCGGGGACATCAACCTTATCGCCGGTCTTCGGGTTGCGCCCCTGCCGCGAGCGCCTCTGGCGTATGCGGAAGCTGCCGAAACCCCGCAGCTCGATCTTCTCGTCCTTGCGCAGCGCGTCGACGATGGAGTCGAAGACCGTGTTGACGATGACCTCGGAGTGCTTCTTGGTCAGTTCCGAAACCCGGGACACCTCGTCCACAAGCTCCGCCTTGGTCATGGGCGCGCCCCCGCCTCCCCTGTGCCGGCGCCCCGGCGGGCGCCCGGCCGGTGATGCCCCGGCCTTTTACTCGTCCTCGCTCTCCTCGAAGGCGTCGCGGCCGCCCCGCCGGCGCTTCTCGTCCCTGGTGCGGCGGCCGTCCGCATGGCCGACGACGTCCCCGAGATTGATCGAGCCGCTTCCCTGGGAACGCATGTAACTGCGCAGCTCCTCGCGGCTCTGGTCCTGGGAGGCCCCCTTGATCGACAATCCGATCTTCTGCTCGGCGATGTCCATCTTGATGATCTTCGTGATGACGGCATCGTCGACGTGGAGCTTGTCGGACGGCTTTTCCACGCGCTCGTCGGCGATCTCGGAGACGTGGACCAGACCCTCTATCCCCTCCTGCAGCTCGACGAAGGCGCCGAAGTCCGTCAGCCGCACGATCCGCCCCGTCACCAGGTCTCCGATCGTGTAGTTCTTGAAGAACTCTTCCCAGGCGTTCGGCTGGAGCTGCTTGATGCCCAGGGAGAGCCGCTGGTTCTCCGAGTCGATCTTCAGGATGACCGCCTCGACGTCATCCCCCTTGCGCAGCATCTCGGAGGGATGCTTGAGGCGCTTGGTCCACGACATGTCGGAGATGTGGACGAGGCCGTCGATCCCCTCCTCCACCTCGACGAAGGCCCCGAAATCGGTCAGGTTGCGGACCTTCCCGGTGATCCGGTCTCCCTCGTTATACTTGTCGCCGATGGTCTGCCACGGGTTCGGCTCCGTCTGGCGCAGCCCCAGGGAGAGCCGGCGCGCGGACCGGTCCACGTCGAGGACGACCGCCTCGACCGCGTCCCCCACCGCCAGGAGCTTGGAGGGGTGCTTGACGCGCTTGGTCCAGGACATCTCGGACACGTGGATCAGGCCCTCGACGCCCGCCTCGAGCTCGATGAAGGCCCCGTAGTCGGTCAGGCTGACCACCTTCCCCTTGACCCGGGACTCGCGCGGGTATTTCGTGTCCACGGTTTCCCACGGGTCGATGCTCCGCTGCTTGTACCCGAGAGAAACGCGTTCCTTCTCCAGATCGAACTTGAGGATCACCACCTCGATCTCGTCGCCGACGTTGAGCAACTCGGTGGGGTGGTTGATCCGGCCCCACGACATGTCCGTCTTGTGGAGCAGGCCGTCGATGCCGCCGAGGTCCACGAAGGCGCCGTACTCGGTGATGTTCTTGACCACGCCGCGGACCGCCTTCCCC
>JACQNT010000035.1 GCA_016202915.1 Acidobacteriota bacterium | reverse complement strand
GTGGGTGCTGGCCACCACCCAGGACCTGCGGCGACGCTGCCAGGTAGTCCGGCTCCCCGACGTCCACGAGGTGCAGGGACGCTTGGCGATCTACAAGGACTTCCGGAAGGGACGGCGACGGCTGGAGGCCATCGCCAAGGAGGAGAAGAGGCTCCTGCGTGGCCTAATCGACAAGCGCCACGTGCCCTACGAGTAGCGCAACTCCCTCAACGACAGGGAGTTGCCGGGAAAGGAAATTCCGCGAACAGGCGGTCGCTCGGTGCGGAATGTAGGCTGTAAAACAAGACTCAGAGCCGTTAATCAGTGAGCGCCCTTCCCCTCGCCTCCGGCCGGCTCCGGGATGGTGATGTCGATCGTGGCCACCCGGCCGAACGACTCCAGCGGCCGGTCCAGCCCTTCCGTCTTGCCGACCACCAGGATCGCCAGGTCGCCCTTCTTCACATAGGTCTTCGCCACACGGGCCACGTCGGCCGCGGTGACCTTCTCCACGTTCTGCCGATAGCGGGTCAGGAAATCCGGCGGGTACCCGAAGTACTCGTAGGTGAGCTGCCGGCCGAGGATCTTCGATCGCGAGTCGTAGTTGAAGACGAACGAGTTCAGGATCGACTCCTTGGCCCGGCGCATCTCCTCTTCCGTCGGGGGACGCTTGACGAGCGCGTCGATCTCCTCGAGGAGCGCTTCGATGGCGGTTGCGGTCGTCTCGGTCTTGGTCGTCAGCCAGGCCGTGAAGGAGCCGGGGTAGTCGAAGTTCGCGCCCAGCGACCCGCGCACCGAGTAGGCCAGCCCCTTGGCAGAGCGGATGTTGCTGAACAGCCGCGCCGCGAAGGACCCCGAGAAGACCTCGTTCATCACCGCGGCGGCGAAGTAGTCGGGGTTGTCCTGGCGGATGCCCAGGTGCCCCATGATGACGTCCGACTGGGTCATGTCGGTCTTGGCGATCCGATAGATGCCCGGTTTCGGCGTCTTCTGGTAGGCGGCCTGCGGGTCTTTCGCCTCGGGCCCCTTCGGCCAGTCGCCGAAGACGGCCTCGAGGGTCTTCTTCATCTCCTTCGCGTCGAAATCGCCGACCACGCCAAGATAGATCCGGTTGGGAACGAAGTACCTGGCGTGGAAGGCCTTCAGGTCGTCCCGGGTGACGGAGTTGATCGTGGCGTACTCCGTGGTCCGGGCGTAGGGGCTGTCGGCGCCGTACACCAGACGTTCCCCCTCCCTGAACATGATCTGCATCGGGTCGTCGTTCCGCCGGGCGATGGCGGCCATCTGCTGCGTCCTGGCGACCTTGATCTTCGCCTCGTCGAAGGCGGGCGCGCGCAGGATGTCCGCGAAGATCCCCAGCACCTCCGGGAAGTCGCCCTTGAGACAGGAGAGGAACGCCGTGCCGGAGTCGATCCCGATCCCCGTCTCGATGCGGGCGCCTCGCGCGTCGAGGAGGTCGTCGATCTCGTCGCCGGTGCGCCGGCCGGCGCCGCCGGTCCTCAGGACCTGTCCGGTGATCGACGCGAGGCCGGCCTTTTCGGCGGGCTCCAGGCGCGAGCCGGTCCTGATGCGCGCCTGCACCTCGACGAGCGGCAGCTCGCGGTCCTCCATCAGGAGCACCACGAGCCCGTTCTTCATGACATGACGCTCGGGCTCCGGGATGTTGGAGGGCCGCACCGGCGGGAACTTGATCTGGCGGTAGTCGCCGACCTGCGCGTGCACGCCCTCCGCTGAAAGGCACGCCGCCGCGACCGCTCCCGCCGCGAGGGCCCCGGCCGCGGCGCGCCGGAAGGTGTTCACCCGTTCTCCTCTCATGGTCATCCTCCTACCCGCCGGCCGCCGCCAGCGCGGGCTTCGCGCTGGTGCTCGCCGAGGGCTTCGGGGTCGCGCTGCCGGTCGTCTCGATGATCCCGACCGTGCGATTCGTGTCGGCCAGGGTGGCCTTCGCCACTTTCAGGATGTCCGCCTTGGTCACCCGGTCGATGCGGTTAACCGAAAGGAACAGCTCCCGCCAGTCACCGTGCAGCGTCTGGTAATCGGCCAGGTTGAGCGCCAGCCTCTGGTTGCTCGCCAGGCTGCGGATCAGGTCCGCCTTGGCCCGGGCCTTGACCGCGGCCAGTTCCGCGTCGCCGACCTCCTCGCTCCGGATCCTCTCGATCTCCGCCCGCATCGCCTCCTTGACTGCGTCGTTGGTGTGGCCTTTCGCGGCGATTCCGAGCACCATGAACAGGTTCGGGTACTTGTCGCCCGGGAACCCCGAGAACGCCTGGACGGCGGCCGCGATCCTGGCGTCGCGGACCAGGCCGCGGTACAGCCTCGAGGTGCGGCCGCCTCCGAGGATCGTGGCCAACGCATCGTAGGCTTCGTTGTCAGGGCCGGTGGCCGCCGGCTTGTGGTAACCCTCCGCGTAGACCGGCTGGGAGGGATCGGCGAGCTTCACCACCCGCTCTCCGTTCTGCGCGGGCTCCATGGTGCGCAGGGGCGGCGGCGGGTCGCCCCCGGGGATCCTGCCGAAGTACCTCTCCACCATCGGGATGACCTCGGAGGCCTTCACGTCGCCGACGACCGCGGTGACCATGCTGGACGGGACGTAGTGGGTGCGATAGAACGCCTGCGCGTCCCTGGCGCTGAACGAATCCAGGTCGCTCATGTGGCCGACGACCGGCTGGCCGTACGGGTGCGCGACGAAGGCGGCGGCCAGGAACTGTTCGATCAGCCGGCCGACCGGCTGGCTCTCCGTACGCATGCGCCGCTCCTCCTTGACCACGTCCCGTTCCTTGTAGAACTCACGCAGGACCGGGTGGAGGAAGCGCTCCGACTCGAGGTAGGCCCACAGCTCCAGCTTGTTGGAGGGGAGTGAGTAGAAGTACACCGTCGCGTCGCTGGTGGTGAAGGCGTTCAGGCCGACCCCACCCTGGCGATCGACGATGTCGCCGAACTCGTTGCGGACGACGTGCCTGGCGGCTTCCTCCTGGGCGTCCTTCCAGGCATCCTCCAGATCTTTCACTCGGGCTGGGTCGGCCCCTTTCTTGCGCCGCTCACGGTCGAACGCCTCATAGGCCCGGTCGATCGCCTCGAGGGAGGCCTTCTCGGCCGCGTAGTCCTTCGTGCCGACCTTGTCGGTCCCCTTGAAGGCCATGTGCTCGAACATGTGGGCGAGGCCGGTGATCCCGGCCACCTCTTGCGCACCGCCCACGTCCGCGCGCGTGGCGAAGGAGAACACGGGCGCCACGGGGCGCTCCACGATGAGGAAGGTCCACCCATTCTCCAGGCGGTGCACTGTCGTTTTCTTCTCGAAGTCGGCGAGGCTCTGCGCCGTTGCCGGGGCTGCCATGACCGCGAGAGAGGCGGTCACCAGGAGCCCCGCAGCGGCCCGGCGCGCCGCCAGGGCCCCGGAAGAGGACGTTTGGCTTCTCATGTTGGTCACCTCGTAGGGCAACCGGTTGAAGAGGCTTCAGGCGTCGCCCGCGGCCGCCCGGTCGGGGATCCTACTACGAGTATGAATACGTCGGTGGGGGGACTCCCCCTCTTGCCCCCCGGCGCCTGCACGCGAGCCGCCGGGCCGGCCCGGTGATATCCTGCGACTGATGAACGGGCGGACGCACGCGGCGGCCCGAGCACGCCCGGCACGGGCGAATCCGGCGGGGCGCGACCTGCTCTCGTACATCGACGGTCTGCGCCGGTACGGCGCGCGCGAGGCGTATCGCTGGCGGGAAGGAGTCCGCTGGCGTTCGAGGAGCTACGCCGGGCTGCACCGCCGCATCCTGGCCTGCGCGGCGAGGCTCGCCGCGGCGGGGGTGGAACCGGGCCACCACGTCCTGATCCAGGGGCCCGATGGCGCCGACTGGGTGGAGGCGTTCCTCGGGACATTGCAGGTCGGCGGCGTGGCGGTCCCCCTGGACACGGCGACTCCGGACGATTTTCGCGCCAGAGTCGCCGGGAAGGTCGCGGGCCGCATCCTCCTTGCGCCTCCCTGCGTCGCGCCGCCCGCAGGGGTCCGGCGGATCGATTTCGGTTCCTGGGCCGACGGGGTCGGAGGTGGAGATCCCGCGGCGCTCCCGCCTTTGGACGTGGCGACCGGCGTGAGGCCAGGCCCGGACGATCGGGCCGAGGTGATGTTCACGTCGGGGACCACGGGGGACCCGAAGGGCGTCGTCCTGACGCATGGCAACCTGGTCTCCGACTTCGCCCCCATCCTGGACGGGTTCCGCAAGCTTCAATGGCTCCTGCGGCCGGTCGGACGGCTGCCGTTCCTCTCCACGCTGCCCCTCTCCCACATGTTCGGCCAGGCGATGAGCGTCTTCCTCTCCACGGCGATGGGGTTCACCGTCGTCTTCACCCCGCCCCGACCCCGCGAGGTGCTGGAGGCGGCGCGGCGCCAGAGGGCGTGGGGGCTGTTCACCGTGCCGCGGCTCCTGGATCTCCTGGCCGCGGAGATCCGGCGCGTGCTGCGGGAGCAGGGGAGTGTCGAGGCGTTCGAGGCCCGTCAGCGCCGCCTCGAACGCTGGCCGTTCTACCTCCAGTCGATCGCGTTCTGGCGCGCGCAGAGATTGTTCGGCTGGCGGTTCAGGCTCTTCGTAGTCGGCGGCGCGCCGCTGCCGGAGGCGGTGCAGCAGTTCTGGGAACGGACCGGGTACCTCCTCGTCCAGGGGTACGGCCTCACGGAGACGGCGCCGGTCGTGTCGATCTCGAACCCGTTCGAGCGCCGCGCCGGCAGCGTCGGCCGCCCGCTCGGAACCCAGGAGGTGAAGATCGGGCCGGAGGGCGAGGTGCTCGTCCGGGGGCCGAACGTGACCCCCGGCTACCTGGGATCGGGCGGCGGAGCGACGGAAGACGGGTGGTTCCGGACCGGGGATATCGGGGAGATCGACGAGCGCGGGCGCCTGCGGATCCGCGGGCGCCTCAAGGACGTCATCGTCACGCCGGAAGGGGAGAACGTGCACCCGGTCGACGTGGAGGCGGCCTTCGCGGGGATCCCCGGCGTGCGCGAGGCGTGCGTCCTCGGCCTGCCGTTCGCGGGCGGGGAGTCGGTGCACGCGGCGCTTCTTCTGGACGAGGGGGCCGATCCGATGGAGGCGGTCAGCCGGGCCAACGAGAAGCTCCTGCCGAAGCAGCGCGTGCGCGGCCACACCGTGTGGCCCGCAGGTG
>JACQNT010000043.1 GCA_016202915.1 Acidobacteriota bacterium | reverse complement strand
CCCCTGCAGTGCCGCGCTGATCCGCTGGTAGGAGCGCCGGCTCTCCCCGTACAGGTGCACCTGGTTCTTGCCGCGGCTCTTGGCGTAGTAGAGCGCGCTGTCCGACCGCCGCACCAGCTCGTCCGGGTCCTGCGCGTCCGCGGGATAGGTGGCGATGCCCATGCTGACCGTCAGGCTCACGGCCGCTCCGCCCTGCCCGCGCGGGAAGGGGTGGCGCTCGATTTGCTCCCGGGTGCGCTCCGCGACCTCGCAGGCCGCGGTCTTCTGCGTCGCCGGCAGGATCAGCGCGAACTCTTCCCCTCCGTAGCGCGCCGGGACGTCGGCCTGGCGCAGCGACTGGCGCAGCAGGCCGGCGATCGCGGCCAGCACGCGGTTGCCGGCATCGTGGCCGAACCGGTCGTTGTAGTGCTTGAAGTTGTCGATGTCGATCATCACCAGCGACAGCGGCGTCTTGGCGCGCGCGCCCCGGCGGATTTCCCGCGCCAGGTGCTCCCTGAAGGAGCGGAAGTTGTCCAGGCCGGTCAGGTCGTCCCGGTACGCCGAGGCCTGGGTCTCCTCGAACAGCTTCAGTTCGATGACCTTGGGGTTCTTCAGCTTCCGGCAAACCTCGAGGAAGTAGCTGAGCAGGGCGACGCGGAGGTCCACGGTGGCTCCCAGCCTCTCCTGCATCGCGTCCCGGTGCGCCAGGATCCGGAGCCAGTGGCTCCTGGCCTCGACCTCCTCGAAACGCAGGTGTGACAGGAGGTAAATCAACTCGGAGTGGACGGCGTCCTCATAGGTCCGCTCGAGCCGTCGCAGCCCGGCACCGAGGTCCGCGCTCCCCGGCTCGGCCGCGTACAGCATCCTGTGCAGGGCCTCGGCGAGCTCGGGGTTCCACGCGGGGCGCTGAGTCACGGGGGTCCCGGCCGTCGGGAGGGTCCTCCTGGCCGCGGAACGTTTCGCCATGCCTTCCTCCGAGGGGATTAACATAGGTCCGGATCTCGTTCACGTCCATCGAGGGCATGGGACTGTGCTAATCTCGGCGACGCCTCACGCCGACGCCGATGGGATTCTACGCCTGTCACATCCTCCCCTGGCTGATGGAGAAGGTGCTGTCGCGGCCGGAGTTCCACGACCAGCGCCTGGCGGCTCTCGGCAGGGCGTGGGGCAGGACCCTGGAGATCGGCTTCGGCTTCGGCGCCACGCTGGGCGCCTACCCGCGGGAGGGTGTCGCGCACCTCGTGGCCCTGGAGTCAAACCCCGGGATGACCCGGCGGGCGTCGCGGCGGGCCGGGGGTGCCCCCTTCCCGGTGCTCCTCGTGCGCGCCTCCGCCGCCGTGCTGCCGTTTCCGGATCGCACCTTCGACACGATCGTCAGCAACTGGACGCTTTGCACCGTCGCCCCCCTGCGGGGAGCGCTGCTGGAGATCCGCCGGGTCCTCCGCCCGGGCGGCCTCTTCCTCTTTCTCGAGCATGGGCTGGCGCAGGATCCGCGGCTGGCGCGGCGTCAGAGGTGGCTGACGCCCGTGCAGCGCCTGGTGGCGAACGGGTGCCGGCTCGACATCAGGATCGACGAGGAGATTGGAGCCGCGGGCCTGCGCATCGAGGCGCTCGAGCGCTACGAAGGGGGCCTCGGCCCGCGCTCCCTGCGCCAGATGTACCGCGGCGTGGCACGCGCGGCGTGACGCCTGCCGGGCCTCGAGGCTTCCACGGTTTCTGGTGCCGCGCCCTCCGCCCGGGAGGCCTCGGCTCCGGACCCTGTTGACAGGGGGAGGCGAGTTGACTAGTGTGGGCCTCCTCGTGCTTCATCCCGTATCTCCGTTTCATTGCTGACAGCTCCGGCAACGTGCGGATTCGTGGAGGGAGATGATGCCTGACGTCAACGCGACAGTCGAGATGCTCCTGCGATGGATCCATTCCCTGGCGGGGATCACCTGGATCGGTCTCCTGTATTTCTTCAACCTCGTCAACGTCCCGCTGATGAAGGCCCTCGACGCCCCGACCAAGGGGAAGGTGATCCCCGAGCTGATGCCCCGGGCGCTCTGGTGGTTCCGTCACGGGTCCTGGGTCACGGTGCTCGCGGGGATCATCTACTACTACCTGATCGTGCGCGCCGAGCCGTCCCACGGGAAGGTGCTGGGGCTCTGGATGGTCCTGAGCGTCGCCGCATGGGGGGCCATCTACGCTCTCCTGAGGCCCTCCAAGGGAGCGCTCAACAAGGGGACAATCCTCGGCGTCTGCGTCGCGATCGTGGCCCTGGTCCTCTCGTGGCTCATCGTCCGTCTGAACGGAGGGGAGGGGCACACGAGCCGGGCCCTCTCGGTTGGCATCGGCGGTGGGCTCGGGGTGATCATGATGCTCAACGTCTGGGGCATCATCTGGCGCAATCAGAAGAAGATCATCGCCTGGACGGTAGAGAACGCGAGCAAGGGCACCCCGATCCCTGCCGAGTCGGGGACGCTGGCGCGGCAGGTGTTCCTGGCGTCGCGCACGAACTTCTGGCTGTCGATCCCGATGTTGTTCTTCATGGGGGCCGCGACGCACTATCCGATCTTCGGTGGGTAGCGAGCTCCCGGTCAGGGCGCGCGTCCTGGTCCTCGCGGGCGCTTTCGCCCTCACGGCGTGCGGCGGGGGCTCCTCGGGGCCGCCGCCCCCCCCGGCGGGGGCGATCCCTGCCGGGCAGGCGATCGGCAGCGCGACCGTTGCCGGCCGCGCGCTGTTCGCAGGCGCGCCGCCGGCGCGGCGCCCCATCAGGATGTCGGGCGAGGCGTCCTGCCACCGGCCGGAGGGACCGGCGCTGAGCGAGGACCTCATCGTCGGGCCGGACGGCGGGGTGCGCAACGTCTACGTCCACGTCGTCTCGGGCCTCGGGGACAGGGTCTTCGCCCCGCCGGTGGAGCCGGCGGTGATGGACCAGCAGGGGTGCATCTTCATCCCGCACGTCCTGGCGGCGCAGTCCAACCAGGTGGTCGTCTTCACCAACAGCGATCCCGCGGCGCACAACGTGCACTCCGTCGCCCGCCGCAACCGGCCTTTCAACATCTCCATGTCCGGGAAGGGACGCGCGGTACGCCGCTTCTTCACCGAGCCCGAGGTCGTGAAGATCCGCTGCGACATCCACGCCTGGATGGGGGCCTTCATCCCCGTGGACGGCCACCCCTTCCAGGCGGTGACGGGGGAGGACGGCTCCTTCAGGCTGACCGGCCTCCCGGCGGGCGAGTACGATGTCGAGGCCTGGCACGAAACGCTGGGCACCGCCCGGCGGACCGTGTCCGTGGCCGAGGGGGAGAGCAGGCAAGTTGACTTCACTTTCGCGCGCTGAACTGTTGCCGGCCCTCGTCGCTGCCCTCCTCCTGGCGTCGTGCGGCGCCCCGGCGCCCCCACCGCCGGCCGCGCCGACTCGCCCGCTGGCACCTGCGCAGTCGACCGCGCCGGCCGGCGCGCCCCACGACCCGGCGGCCCGCCTCGCCGAGATGATGCTCGCCGCGACGCCGGTCGAGGACGATCTGCGGCATCTGTGCGACCGGATCGGAGGGCGCCCCACGGGCAGCCGCGCCTGCGACCGGTCGGTCGACTGGTTTCTGGAGAAGTTCCGGCAGGCCGGCGCGGATCTGGCATGGACCGAGCCGTTCCCGGTGCCGCACCGCTGGGAGGGGGACCGGACCGCGGCGCGCGTGGTTACTCCGGAGGAGGCGCCGCTCGACGCCGTCGCCATGCCTTACAGCGCCACCACGCCGAAGGGGGGACTCGAGAGAGACGTGGTGTTCATCGGCGCGGGGAGCGCCGAGGAGTTCGAGCGCGCCGGCGCGCGCCTGCGCGGGGCGCTCCTGCTCCTCGACTCGAAGGTGCTCGTCACCTTCGAGGACCTGTTCGGCGACTATTTGAGGATGCCGGCGATCATGCAGCGGGCCGAGGCCGCGGGGGCGGCGGGGATCCTCGTCGTCGGAGCGCGGGATCGGCACCTCCTGTACCGCCACATCGCCACGTTCGGATGGCCGGCGCCGCTCCCGATGGCGATCCTGGCGCGGGAGGACGGCCTGCGCCTCGCACGGATGGCGCAGGAGGGGAGGGTCCGTCTGCGCCTCGAGGTGGCCGCGAGGACGGGGCCGGCGTACAGGTCGCGCAACCTGCTGGCGGAGATCCGCGGGCGCGATCGGCCGGAGGAGATCGTCCTCGCCGGGGCGCACCTCGACTCCTGGGACCTGGGGACGGGCGCCCTGGACAACGGCGCGAACTGCGCCATGCTCCTGGACATCGCCCGCCAGATGGCCGCGCTCGGGACGCGCCCGCGCCGCACCGTGCGCTTCGCGCTGTTCACCGGCGAGGAGCAGGGGATGTTCGGATCGCTCGGGTACGTCCGCGCGCACCGGCCCGAGCTCGATCGGCACGCCGCGGTCGCCATCTTCGACATCGGGACAGGGCGGTTCACCGGGTTCTCGCTCGGCGGCCGCGAGGACCTCCGGCCGCAGGTCGCCGGCGCCCTGCGAGGCGTCGAGGGATACGGGGCGGGCCGCCACACGGCCGACGCCTTCGTCGGCACCGACAACTACGATTTCCTGCTGGAAGGGGTGCCCAACCTGGTGGCCAGCCAGGCCCAGGCGAACTACATGGAGAACTACCACGCCTCCTCGGACACCTTCGACAAGGCCGACCTGCGCGAACTCAAGGTCAACGGGGCGATCGCGGCGACCCTCCTCTGGGGGCTGGCCGAGTCGCCGGAGCGGCCGGCCCGCCAGGGTCGTGCCGAGATCGCCGAAGTCATGCGGCGCACCGGCCTCGCCGACCAGATGAAGACCTTCGGCCTGTGGGCGGAGTGGGAGAAGAAGGAGCGGGGACGGCCGGACTGAACCGGCGGGCGCTGGGGGACAGGCTTTGAGCGAGACGTTGATCTACATCCGAAGCGTCGCCAAGGATCCCGTGCAATGGTCGCCGGCGGCGGCCGTGCCGATGTCGGGTAACATCTACCGGATCACCAGCGTCCCCGCCGGCGAATCCCTCGAGTTCAGAGTGGGGGACATGGTGAAGGGGCAGATGGGCACCTTCCCCGACGGATCGGAGGCGCTCCTGGCCGTGGCGAGGGCCTGAGGCTCGTGATGGAAACCGGAATGCCGGAGAGGGCCGTTCACCCTTCAACATCGGCGCCGCGCCCGGAGCGGGCCCTGAACGTGGTCCTCATCAAGCCGTCGCGGTACGACGACGAGGGCTACGTCGTGCGCCACTGGCGGGGCGTGCTGCCCAGCAACACCCTGGCCGTCCTCTACGCTCTCACGGAGGATCTGGCGCGATCGGGCGCCCTCGGCCCGGGGGTCACCGTCAGGACCGCGATCTACGACGAGACGGTGGAGCGGGTCCACCCTCCCTCCATCGCGCGGCGACACGGGCCTCGACGGCCCTTCGATCGGACCGTCATCTGCCTGGTGGGAGTCCAGACGAACCAGTTCCCCCGCGCCGCAGACCTGGCCCTGGCGTTCCGCGGGCTCGGTTTCCCGGTGCTGGTCGGCGGGTTTCATGTCAGCGGCATCCTGGGCCTCTTCCACGAGCCGACCCGCGAGCTGCAGGAGTTGCTCGACGCCGGCGTGACGCTGGTGAACGGTGAGGTCGAGGAAACCTGGGGAGAGACGCTGACGGACGCTCTCGCGGGGCGGCTCAGACCGCGCTACGACGTCGCCACGCCCGATCTGTCGCGCGCGCCCCTGCCGAGAATCCCCGCGCGTTACATGCGCCGGTTCGCCTACCCGCACATGGCTACGGTCGACGTGGGACGCGGCTGCCCCTTCAACTGCTCCTTCTGCTCGATCATCAACGTGCAGGGGAAAAAGATGCGCCACCGGGATCCCGCCGCCATAGGGCGGGCCGTGCGCGAGAACTGGAAGAAGGGGATCGACTACTACTTCTTCACCGATGACAACTTCTCGAGAAACCCCTGCTGGGAGGCGATCTTCGACGGGCTGATCCGCCTTCGCGAGCAGGAAGGGATCCGCATCGATTTCATGATGCAGGTGGATGCCGTGGCCTGGAAGATGCCCCGATTCATCCACAAGGCGGCCCGCGCCGGGGCCAGCCAGGTATTCATCGGCCTTGAATCGATCCGGCCCGCGAACCTGAAGGCGGCCGGCAAGACCCAGAACAGAGCCGGGGACTACGGGGCCATGTTCGAGGCCTGGCATCGCGCCGGCATCGCCTGCCATGTCGGATACATCCTGGGCTTCCCCGAGGACACGCCGGAGACGATCGCCCAGGACGTCCGGGACCTTCGCGACGCCCTCCAGGTCGACCAGGCGTCCTTCTTCATGCTGACGCCGATCCCGGGGTCCCGCGATCACCTTGAGATGGTGCGCAAGGGGGTCCCGCTTGACGCCGACCCCGGCAACTACGATTCGTTCCATCCGGTCATGCGCCACCCGAGGATGACCGGAGAGGAATGGCTCGAGGCCTACCGTGGGGCATGGCGCGAATTCTACTCCTTCGAGGGCATGCGCCAGGCGCTCCTGCGGTCCAACGACAGGACCTACTGGGGCCTGTTCAAGAACTACCTGTGGTACCGGGCCGCGATGATCGAAGACGCCCACCCGATGATCACCGGCTTCATCCGGATCAAGGATCGGGTCGAGCGCCGGCGCTGTCTCGCCGTCGAGGGACGCTTCGCCCACCTCCGGCGACGGATGCCCGAGGTGTGGGCGCTGGTGCGCGCCTATGTGCGGCTGTTCTTCGAGATGGAGGAACTCTGGCTCCAGACGCGCCACCGGGCGCCGGCCTCGATTCTCTCCAGGATGAAGCTGCCGACGCGCCCGACCTGGGTCGCCTGGCCTTCCTTCGCCCCCTCGACCCGGCGCTACCTCGCCGAGCACTGGGCGTCGATCCGTCGCGCGGCGCGGGCCGGCCGGATCTGGGCCTGCCGGCCGCTCCGGTCCGCCTTCTTTCTCGCCAGCGACGTTCTCTGCACCGCCGCCTTCGGGTTCGCCCTGATCGGCGGGCGCACCAGGTAGCGGTCGGCCGCTACGCCGGGTCGCCGTACACCGTGAAGTGCCAGCCCTTGCGCGCCTCGCCGCTCAGGTCGGCCATGACGTGCTTGATGGTCGTGTACTCCTCGAACGAATACCGCGACAGGTCGGACCCGAAGCCGGATCTCTTGACGCCGCCGTGCGGCATCTCCGAGGCCAGCGGCAGGTGGTCGTTGATCCAGATCTCGCCGAACTCCAGATCCCGTGAGAGGCGGAGCGCCCGCGTGACGTCCTTGGTCCAGAGCGACGAGGCCAGGCCGTACTCGACCCCGTTCGCCTTCCGGATGATCTCCTCCTCCGTGTCGAACGGCATGACGACGACCACGGGACCGAAGATCTCGCGCTGGATCACCTCGTCCTCGTGCTTGGCCTTCGCGAGCACGGTCGGCTGGTAGAAGAAGCCGGGGCCGTCGAGGGCCTTGCCGCCGGCGGCCACCTCGATGCCGGCCTTGCGGGCGCGTTCCACGAAGCCGGCGACGCGCTCCCGCTGGTCCTTCGAGATCAGGGGTCCGATGTCGGTGCTCGGCTTGAGCGGATCGCCGACGCGGATCATCTTCACGGCCGCGACGAAGTCCTTGACGAAGTCGGTGTATTTCGGCTTCTGCACGTAGATGCGCGTCGCCGCCGTGCAGTCCTGGCCGGTGTTGACGTACCCCGCGACCACGGCGCCCTGGACGGCGGCGTCGAGGTTGGCGTCTTCGAACACGATGAACGGCGCCTTGCCGCCCAGCTCCAGGTGCAGGCGCTTCACGGTGGAGGCGGACTGCTCCATGATCTTCTTGCCGGTCGCGGTGTCCCCCGTGAGGGAGATCATGTTGACATCCTCGTGCCGGCAGAGGGCGCCGCCGACCTCCGGACCAGGGCCCGTGACCACGTTCAGCACGCCCTCGGGGATCCCCGCCTCCAGCGCCGCCCTGGCGATCTCGATGGCCGTCAGCGGGGTGTTCGAGGCCGGCTTCAGGACCACCGTGTTGCCGGCCCCCAGCGCGGGCCCGATCTTCCAGGCCGCCATCAGGTAGGGGTAATTCCAGGGCGCGATCGATCCGACCACTCCGACCGGCTCGCGGCGCATGATGCTGGTGTAGCCGGGCGAGTATTCTCCGGCCGCCGTGCCCTCCAGGATACGGGCCTGAGCCGCCATGAAGCGGATGTTGTCGTTGGCGAACGGCAGGTCGGAGTTGAGAGAGAGCTTCAGGGGCTTGCCGGTCTGGCTGGTCTCCATCTCCGCCAGCCGCTGCACGTCCTTCTCGAGGCGATCGGCCAGCTTGCCGAGCAGCACGCTGCGCTCGCCCGGCGTCAGGCGCGACCACTTGCGGAACGCCCGGCGCGCCGCCTTCACGGCCCGATCCACGTCCTCGGCCGTGCCCCTGGGGACGCTGCCGACCACCTTCTCGGTGGCCGGGCTGATGACCTCCGTCCGCTGTCGCGACGAGGCCTCCACTTCCTTGCCGTCGATGATCATCTTGAGGTCGGCCATGAACGTTTCCTCCTGCGCCTCCGCACGGAGCGGGCGCCCGCTCGCTCCGGCGGCCGGTAGAGTGGACCGCGATCTCCGCGGCTCCGTTTCACATGATGATGACCCGTTGCGTCCACCCACTCTACCAGAAATAAAAACGTCCGGGAAGGGAAGCGCGGGGCGCCAAGGCGGCGCGGGTGCCGCAGGGGGGGCGCCTCCGCCCGACGCGTGATTACGGATCCGTAACGCGCTTGCGGGCGACGACCTGGAACCTATATTCCACAGGTCCACGGTGGACCTGCATGCCGCGCTGCCTCAAGTCCATGCTCGCCGGGGTCCTGGCCGCCTCTCTCTGCCTCGGCGCGGCCTCATGGGCGAAGGCCCGTGAAAACTCGATTCGTCTCAAGCACATCGAGGAGGAAACCCGGCTTGTCGCCCGTCAGTTCGCGACGCGGGTCAGGAGCGAGCTGGAGAAGCACCGCATCGCGCTTCAGCAGATGGCCCGTTTCCTCGATGACCGCCCGGAGGTGACGCAGGAGGAGTTCTCCCGTCTCGGTGCGGCGACGCTCAAACTGACCCCCCTCTTCCTTCGGGTCTCCGCCGTCGGCGCGTCGCTGCGCGTTCGTTGGATCCATCCTCTCGAAGCCAACCGGTCCCTCGTCGGTTTCGACGTCAGGACGCATCCCCAGGGCCACGAGACCGTCCTGCGCGCCATGCAGACCAGGGGCCCGGCCCTCTCCCCGCCCCTCAGCCTGCTCGATGGCCCGCAGGGCTTCGTCCTCGCCGCGCCGGTCTTCAGGGCCGGAGTCTTCGGCGGCGCGGTGGTCGGCACGTTCCGGAGCAGTGATTTCTTCAGGGCCATGGTCCTCCCGGAGGCCCTCGAGCGCTACGAGGAGAGGGTCCTGGACTCGGGGACGACCGTCTTCGACAGCGGACCGAGCGTGCCCTCCGGGCCGCCTGTGCCCGTCGTCGGGGAGAAGCTCGACTTCAGGGGCCGGACGTGGGAGCTGAGCGTCCGGCCGCGCCCGGCGGTCGTCCAGAATGGCCTGCGCACCGGCCGGGCCGCCTTCTGGACCCTCGCCTGGCTGCTGGCGTTGGCCGCCGGGGGCATCGCCGGTGCCGGAGCAAGCTTCGGCGCCTCGCTCGCCGCGCGCTTCCGATCGCAGCGGCTGGCCCTGGACGAGGCCCGGCAGCGGCTCGACGGCGCCATGCAGCAGCTCCTCCAGGCGGAAAAGCTGACGGCCCTCGGGGAGCTGGTCGCGGGGGTCGCCCACGAGATCAACAACCCCCTCGCCGTG
>JACQNT010000042.1 GCA_016202915.1 Acidobacteriota bacterium | reverse complement strand
GGATGTAGGGATTCTCCACCACGCACTCCATGCGCTCGGCGTCGGAGACGAAGTACGGGCACAGATAGCCTCGATCGAACTGCATTCCCTCGACGATTTCTAGGGATGTTTCGATGCCCTTCGCCTCTACCACCGTGATGACGCCGTCCTTGCCGACCTTCTCCATCGCCTGGGCGAGGATCTCGCCGATGGTCTCATCGTTGTTGGCGGAGATGGTGCCGACCTGGGCGAACGCCTTCCCGCTGACGGGGCGGGACAGCGTCTTGATCTCCTCGACCACCCTCTCGACAGCCTTCTCGATGCCTCTCTTGAGATCCATCGGGTTCGCGCCGGCGGTCACCGTCTTGACGCCCTCGCGGTAGATCGCCTGCGCGAGCACGGTGGCCGTGGTGGTGCCGTCGCCGGCCACCTCCGAGGTCTTGCTGGCGACCTCGCGGACCAGCTGGGCGCCAAGGTTCTCCTTGGGATCCTCGAGTTCGATCTCCTTGGCGACGGTCACGCCGTCCTTGGTGCTGGTCGGGGAGCCGAACTTCTTCTCGAGGACGACGTTGCGGCCGCGGGGGCCAAGGGTGACCTTGACCGCCTCGGCCAGCTTGTTGACGCCGCGGAGAATCGCCTGACGGCAGTCCTCCGCGTAGATGATGTCCTTTGCTGGCATGGAACCTGACCTCCTTTGTGGTAGTCGCTTGTGGCGGGGACTGGTTCCCCGATCAGCTGATCACTCCGAGGATTTCGTCTTCGCGGACGATGACGTGCTCCACGTCTTCGATCTTGATCTCGGTGCCGGCGTACTTCCCGACGAGGACGCGGTCGCCGACCTTCACCTCGAGCGGGATCCTCTTGCCGTCGTCGTCGAGCCGCCCGGCACCGATCGCCACGACCTTCCCCTCGAGCGGCTTCTCCTTGGCCGTGTCGGGGATGATGATTCCTCCCTTGACCTTCTCCTCGGGATCCACCCTCTTGACGAGGACCCGATCGTGCAGAGGCTTGACTTTCATCGCGCTTCCCTCCTGATGAGATGGATGGTCACGGTTCGTGAAATCTGGATTTCTGCGGTTGCGACTCTGGCCCGACCCTTAGCACTCACCTCGACCGAGTGCCAATAGTAGATCGCGATCGTTCCGGGTGTCAAGCGGTTCGATCCGATGGAGGTCCGCCAGGGCAGCCGCAGGTTGAGAGGGGCCCCGGATCGACATATCCTTAATATATCCCGGCGAGGGAGGGTGGCGTCGCCGATGGCGGGATGGCCTGAATGAAACAGAGGTCCCTCGTAGAGACTATAAAATCAATTATTGAAAGGAGTTACGGCATACCGCCTGTAATTGATGACCTTGGTTCGTTCATCGTTGGTGATGCCGGCTATCGCCTCTTCTACGGAAGTGAGATCACGCGGTCCGGCCCTGGGGCGAGGACTCTCGTGCGTCAGTCGCGATCCGGGGTGAGGGCGTCGCTCTACTACCCCGACGCCCTGGTCCGCCACCTGGAGCGCCACAACCCCCTCGACGGACTGGGAGACGTGAACATCGATGGCTTCGCGGTCCTCGTCGAGGAGCTCGACCATCTCCTCACGGTGGCGCACCGCGCCCTCCAGGGCCGCCCGATCAGCCTGCTGGAGCTCGAGCACCACGCCGGCGTGACCAAGTACCTCATGGTCCTGCATTTTCTGGGGAAGCAGACGGGGCACCGCCGGGTCACGGAGGCGCTGCGGGCCTGGGCGCGCCACCACCTCTTCGAGAGGTACAGCTCGGGGCCGGGCGAAGGGGAGGAGCGCTACCGGGCGGCGGCCCGGCTCGCCCGGCGGCACATCGCCTACCTTGAGACCCTGTCCGTCGATGCCCGCCGCGCCGAGCTACGCGCCTTCCAGCGGCGCCCGTTCGCCGACACCCGGCAGATCCTCGCGCGGATCAACTGAATCAGCGCTCGTGGGGCTGGATGTCCCGGGACAGGTCGGCGAGGTTGCGGGCCTGGGGGAACAGGTCAAGCGCGCGCTGGATCTGCCGGTCGTTCTCGGCGCGGACTTTGTAGGCCTCCTCGAACCCCCAGAGCGCCGAGAAGATCGCTTCTTTGATCTCCCCCTTGATCCTGTCGACGTTCTCCTCGATGTCGGCCGGCGTCCAGCGCACCTTGCGCGCGTCCAGGAACCTCCGGAAATCCTCCAGGACCACGGGTGTGACCTCGAAGGAGCGCAGGATCCCGCGGTTCCTGGCGTTGTAATCCACGGCGAAGTGGAAGAAGGCCTGGGTCCGCGGTCCCAGCAGCAGCTCGATGAACTTGGGGAGCGGGTCGCGCACGATCTCGTCGGGCCGGATGCCGCCCCCGCCGTACACGGTGCGGCCGGCGTCGGTGGAGCGGGTCTCCGTCGCCGCGTTCACGAGGTCGTCTTCCGTCTCGTCATGAAGGAGGTAGTCCTCGAGGGAGTTGTAGTCGCGCTGGATCAGCCGGCCGCTCGGCGTGTAATAGCGGGCGGTGGTCAGGGCGAGGGCGGCGTCCTGGCTCAGGGGATAGACGGTCTGTACCAGCCCCTTCCCCCAGGTCGTTTCCCCGACGATCAGGGCGCGGTCGTGATCCTGCAGCGCCCCCGCGACGATCTCGGAGGCGCTGGCGCTGAACTTGTCCACCAGGACCACCAGGGGCAGGGCGTTCCGGGTTCCCGACCCGCTGGCCCGGTACTCCTGGTCGGCGCCGCTGATCCGGCCCCGGGTGTAGACGATCATCTGGCCCTTCTCCAGGAAGCGATCGGCGACGCGCACCGCCTGCTCCAGCAGGCCCCCCGGATTGCGCCGCAGGTCGAGGACGAGGCGGGTCATCCCCTGCTTCTCCAGGGCGCGGATCTTCTCCTCCAGCTCTTTGTCGGTCGTGCGGGTGAAGTTCTCGATCTTGACGTAACCGGCGCCGGGGCGGATGAGAAACGCCTGCCGGATGCTGTTGGTGGGGATGTCGTCCCGCGTGATCGTGAAGTGCAGAGCCTCCTCGTAGCCGGGGCGCGTCACGGTGATCGTCACCCGCGTGCCCTTGGGCCCCTTGAGCCGCCGCAGCGCCTCGTCGATGGTCATGTCGAGGGTGTCGACGCCCTCGATCCGGGAGATGACGTCCCCGGCGCGGATCCCGGCCTTCCCGGCCGGGGTCCCTTCGAGCGGGGAGATCACGGTCAGCGGCTGGTCGTTCGACGGCTTCGAGATCACGATCCCAAGGCCGGAGAAGCTCCCGTGCTGCTCCTCCAGCATGTGCCTGTAGTCTTCGGGATCGAGGTAATTCGAGTGCGGGTCCATGGTCCGGAGCATGCCCCGGATCGACCCTTCAATCACGAGCCGGGGATCGACCTCCTGGGCGGCGCGCGTCTGGACCAGATCGAGGAGGCGGGTGAAGGTCCCCAGCTGTTCGCCGGTGCGCTCCGCGATGGTCGCGGCGCGCCCTCCGACGAGCCCCCCGGCGAGGGCCCCCGCGATCACAAAAATCACTCCCCCCAGGAAGGATCCTTTCCGCACCCGGAGACTCCTTTCGCGGCGTGGGCGAATTATAGTGCCCGCCGGGGGCCTTGTAAAGAAAACGGGGCCGGACGCGGAGATCCGCGGCCCGCGCGGGGCCGCGGAGGGTCCCGGTAGAGGGGGCGGTGGTGCTAAGATGGCCCACCCCCGGCCCCCGCGCGGGCGGGCTCCGCGCCCGGCGGTCGGATCGGCCGGGGAGGGGAGTCGGCGTGTTCGGATCGATCGGCGGGCCTGAGCTTCTGGTGATCTTCGTGGTGGCCCTGCTGATCTTCGGGCCCCGCAGGCTCGCCGAGCTGGGGCGCTCCCTCGGCAGGGGCCTGGCCGAGTTCCGGCGGGCGGCCTCGGACCTGCGCGAGACGATCGACAGCGAGGTCGCCCGGAGCGAACCCGCCCGCCCCCGCGATCGCGCCCTGCCCGAGCCGCCCGCGAAGGACCAGCAGCGGGCCGGAGCCGACGATGCGGAGACGCGGGACGAACGCCGCTGATCTCCCCACCATGAGCTTCCTGGAACACCTGGAAGAGCTTCGGAAGCGACTGCTCCGGGCCGTCCTCGCGGTCGCCGTCGCGTTCCTCCTGGCCCTGACCAACGCGCGGCGCATCCTCGATTTCCTGTTCCGTCCGATCGAGCCGCTGCTCGGCGCCGATCGCCCGGTCTTCCTCGATCTGACCGAGCCGTTCCTCCTGTACATGAAGGTGGCCTTCCTGGCGGCGCTGTTCCTCGCCGCCCCCGCGGTCCTGTACCAGGCGTGGGCCTTCATCACTCCGGGCCTCTACCCGCGCGAGCGACGCTACGCCCTGCCGTTCGTCTTCTTCGCGACCGTCTTCTTCGTCGCGGGTGGCGCCTTCGGGTACTACGTCGGCTTCCCGGCCGCCTGCCGCTTCCTCCTCGCGGTCGCGACCGGTTTCGAGCCGGCGCTCCGGATCAGCAGCCTGTTCAGCTTCGAGAGCAGGATGATCCTGGCGATGGGCCTGGTCTTCGAGCTGCCGACGGTCATCTACTTCCTCTCCCGGCTGGGGATCGTGACCGCGCCTTTCCTGTGGCACCAGTTCAAGTACGCGGTCCTGGTCATCTTCATCGTGGCGGCGGTCATCACGCCCACCCCGGACGTGATCACCCAGTGCATCTTCGCCGTTCCGATGATCCTCCTGTACCTCCTCGGCATCCTGGTTGCCTACGTCTTCGGGCGGGAGCGGGCGCCGCGGGCCGTCGCGGACGAAGCGGCGCCCTGATGGACGGCGGGCGCCCCGCGGCGCGGATCCCGGCAGGGCCGCCGCCCGGCTTCGTGGAGGTCCGCTCCCCGGCGGGGTCCTGGGTCGCCCGGCAGGCGTGCGCCGGGGCGATCGAGAGCGGGCAGGCCGATTTCCTGTTCCTCGGCGCGCCGGGACGCGCGACGGCCCCGGGCGCGGGGCGCGGCGGCGTCACCCTCTTCGATCTCGGGGGCCGCCCGGCGGTCGGGAAGAGGGCCCTGCACGGAGGCCTCCTCGGTGGCCTCCTGGGGGACGTCTACGTGGGACGGCGGCGGGGGCTGTCCCAGATCGCCGTCGCCGCTCGCCTGGAACGGGCCGGCGTGCCGACGCCGCCGATCCTGGCGGTCGGCTCGCGGCGCCGGCTCGGCTTCCTCCACGCGCAGGCGATCGTGACCCGCGCCATCCCCGGCGCGTTGAATCTCTACGAGGCGGCCCGGCAGGACGCTCCCGGCGGGCGCCGGCGGAAAATCCTCGAGCAGAGCGCCGACCTGCTGCGCGCCATGCACGACGCCGGCTTCCTCCACGCCGACCTGAACGTGGCAAACCTCGTGCTCGAGCGCGGCCCCGACGGCGGGCGGGCGTACGTCGTTGACCTCGACAGGGGACGGTTCCTCGACCCTTTCGGAACGGCGGAGCGTTTCCGGAACCTGGCCCGGCTGCTGCGCTCGTACGAGAAGTGGCTGGGACGCGGACACCGCCTCACCCCACGCGAGGAGCTGGTCTTCCTGCGGCGCTACTGCCGTTCCGATCGCTCATTGCTGCGGCTCCTGCTCGGGAGACTGCGCCGTTACAGGGCGGCGCTTCGCCTGCGCCGGCTGATCTGGAGGGTCTCGGCCCACGATCAGGCCTGACCCCTGCCGGGGGCTCGCAGGAGGGCCAGCGCCGCCTCCTCCACGTCGTCCACGCGGATCTCCTCGAGGCAGAACGGCTTCCCCGCGGGGGAAGGGGGACACTCGCGGAAGAAGTCCTGGCGGCAGGGCGAGCAGGGATACCCCTTGGTCACGACGGCGACCGCGGCGCCCGAGGCGAGGGGGGCGGTCCGCTTCGGGGTCCCGGGACCGAAGACGCCGACCGTGGGCACGCCGAGCGCCGCGGCCAGGTGCATCGGCCCGCTGTCGTTGCCGACGAACAGGCTGCAGCGCTGGAGCAGCCCCCCGGCCACGGCGATCGGCAGGTCCCCGCGTGTCATGAGAATCTGCCCTGCCGGTGCGCGCGCGGCGACCCGTTCCAGCAGCGGCCGGTCCGCGGCGTCGCCCAGGAGGATGACGCGCGCCCGCGCGCCCTCGGCGAGGCGCCGGGCCAGGTCACCGAACCGCTCGGCATGCCAGGCGCGCGGCGGCTTGGAGGCCCCGGGATGGATCGCGACGAGCGGCGCGCCGTCCAGGAAACCGGCCTCCGCCAGCAGGGCCGCGGCGCGCTCGCGGGCCGCCGGGCCGACGTGGAACGAAGGGAACGAATCGGCCACGGGACAGCCGAGCGCCCGCGCGATGCCGAGAAAGACCTGGACGTGGTGCGTCCCCGGCGGCGGGGGCTCGAGCGCGTGGGTCAGGAGGGGGCTGCGGAAGTCGGTCGCGTAGCCGACGCGCAACCGGGCGCCGGCGACGAAGGCCAGCGCCGCCGCCTCGAAGGCCTTCTGGAACAGCACGGCGAGGTCGAAGCGCCCGCGGCGCAGCGCCGCGGCCAGGCGCAGGCGCCCGGAGAGCCCCCGATGCGCTCCCCCCTCGTCGTATTCGATCAGGTCGTCGTAGTACGGGTTCCCCCGGAGCGTCTCGAGGACCCAGCCCTTCGCCAGGATGCCGATCCGGGCCCCGCGGAAGTGCTCGCGGATCGCGCGCACGGCCGGCGAGATCATCACCACGTCGCCGATCCAGTTGTTCGCCCGGATGAGGATGCGGCTGATCTCCGCGGGATCGGCCACGATCATGAGGGCTGGCCTCCGGCGGACCGGGACAGGGCGGCGCGGGAGAACAGCGGGGCGGCGGGGCGGGACACGGCGGCCGGGCGCCGCAGGACGCCCTGCGCGGCCTCGAGGACGTCCTGGACCGACAGGGCCTCCATCGCAAGGCCCTTGCGCAGGACGACGTGGTCCGATCCCAGAGGCGCATTGAGACGCGGGTCGGTCGGGCCGAACAGCGCGATGACGGGGCAGCCGACCGCCCACGCCAGATGCATCGGGCCGGTGTCGGCGCCGACGAACAGCACCGCGCGCCGCAGCAGCGCGGCGAGGAGCCTGAGGCCCAGCGGCGGAGACAGGACGGCCCCGCCCTCCGAGGAGTCCACGACGGCGCGCGCCAGGCCCTCCTCTCCCGGTCCCCAGGCCACCACGGGGATCGCTCCGCGGGATTGCCGGATTCGCGACGCGAGGGCCGCGTAGCGCTCGGCCGGCCACCTCTTGTGCGCCTGGCGGCGGCTGGTCCCGGGGGACAGCACGACGACCGGCTCCCGGCGCGGCGCCAGGGTCCGGAGGATCGACTCCGCCCGGGCCCCGTCGCCGGGCACCTCGGGAAGGATCATCGCCACCTCGTCGCCGTTGGCGCCGATCCGCTCGGCGAGCGCCAGGTTCTTCTCGACGCGGTTCAGGACGCGGCTCCTCGGGCGCGCCCAGTCGTTGGTGAGCAGGAAGCTCAGCTCGCGGCAGTGGCGGGGAGCGAACCCGACCCTCCTGGGAGCCCCCGACAGGAGGGCCAGGAGGCCGCTCTTGAGGCTCCCCTGAAAGTCCAGGGCGACATCGAACCTCCGGGCCCGCAGGGAGCGGCGGAGATCGACGACCGGCGCCGCCGGCCGGACAGAGCGGAGGGCGGCGCGCAGCTCCGGCCGCGGGAAGCGGATCACTTCGTCGATCTCCGGATGTCCGGCCAGCAGGTCGAGCGCCGGGTCCTCGACGATCCAGGCCAGGTGAACGCGGGGGAAACCGGTCCGGATCAGGTGCAGCGCCGGCAGGGTGCGGAGGACGTCGCCCACGGCGCCCAGACGGATGAGGAGCACGCGGTCGCCTTCTCCGAGGGGCACGGCGGAAGCGCTCATCTGGAGTGGAATCTTACACCGGCTCTCAGCCATCCCCACTTTCTGGTGGCGGCCGCTCCGCCTCGCGGGGGGACGGCGTCGCCGCGCCGGGATGGGCACAGACCGCCCACCGGCGCGGCGCGCCTCGGGTCTCCCTCGCCCGGCCGCGTGCACTTCGCGCGGCCACGGGCTCGGTCCGACACGCCCCCGCGAGGCGGAGCGACCGCCACCGGACGGTGATATTGGCTCCGCGGACCGGCCTTACTACTGACGCCCCTGACGACTTCAAGGCTGCGGGGGCGCCGTGCCCAGGTTGCTCAGAGAGGCGCGGGTGCGGGGGGCAGCGCCTCCGGCTCGAGGGGCCCTCTCGGAGCGCGCCCGTGGCCGCTGGGTGTTCAGCGGCCGGGCGCGCGAGAGCAGAGCGGCGCCG
>JACQNT010000041.1 GCA_016202915.1 Acidobacteriota bacterium | reverse complement strand
CCCCCTGATCTGTTCGGGATGTGACGCGGGCGTCCTGCGCCATTACGCGCCGATCTTCGAGTCGTACGGCCTCGAGCCGGCCGCCGGCGGAGGGATGGTTGAAGCGGGGAAGCTGCTGCCGCTCGCCCCTGGGACGCCGATCGGCGGGGCCCTGGTGACCGGATCCCTGAGCCTGATCGGGATCGGCACGCTGACGCACGCGGACGGAAACCGGGTGTTCGCCTTCGGGCATCCCCTCCTGGGGAGCGGCCCCATGGAGATGCCGATGACCCAGGCCCGGGTCCTCGCGACCTTCCCCTCCACGCAGGCATCGTTCAAGATCGCCAACGCGACGCCGCCGGTCGGGACCATCGTCCATGATGGCCTGACGGCAATCGTGGGGGAGATCGGGCCGATCCCGCGGACGCTCCCCCTCTCGGTGAGGGTGTCGTCCCCGGCCGCGCGGCGGGAGTTCAGGTACAACATCCTGCGCAACCGGGCCTGGTCGCCGGTTCTGGTGGCGCTCTCCACCGCCAACAGCCTGGTCAGGACGACCGAGTTCGACGCCGGCGCGACGCTGGCGCTGCGCTACCGCCTCGACCTGGAGGGGTATCCTCCCGTCGAATTCGAGGACCTGTACTCCGGCGTGAACCCGGCGCAGCCGGTGCACCTGGCGCTGGCGAACGACGCCGCCGGCCTGTTCAATCTCCTGTACAACAACCGTTTCGAGGAGCCGCGCGTGCGCGCCACCGAGGTCGTCGTGGAGGTGCTGCCTGAATCGCTCGTCGCCGCGCTCGTGTCCCTCAGGGCGTCGCGCGCCGAGGTGCGGCCCGGGGAGACCTTGAAGGTCACCTCGGTCCTCCGTCAGTTCCGCGGCGAGGAGAAGGAGGTCACCTGGGACGTCACCGTGCCCGAGGACGCCACGGCGGGGGAGGCCGAGATCGTCGTGGGGAGCGGCCCGGCGATCGACGGCCTGGAGAAGCGGGTCATCGAGCGCCAGCTCGCCCAGGCTTCCGGACTGCGCGATCTCATCCGCCTGGTGTCCCGCCAGCGGAAGGGCCGATCCCTCTACCTGAGAATGACGCGCCGGTCCCCGACGGCGATCGTGCGCACCGAAGTGCTTCCCGACCTGCCCCTTTCGGTCTTCAGCGTCTTCAACAATCCGCGGCTGAGCGCCGACGCGACCCTGATGAGCGAGGCGCCGATCCTGGAGCTGCGCAGGGACCTGGACGTCGTCGCCGTCGGCTTCCGCCGCATCGCGGTCAGGGTGAAATGAGACGCCCCCTTACCGCGCCCTCTCTCCCGGTCGCGCTCGCTCTCCTGATCGTGCTCGCGGGCGGCCCCGCGTGGGCCGTCACCTCCCAGACCTGGCGCCAGAGGGAGAAAGCCGATTTCGAGAAGGGGGAGCCGAAGGGGGTCGCCCTCACCGCCGAGGGCGCGCTCCGCCTCTCGCCCCGTCTCGACCCGCTGTACGAGTCGGGCCAGCCGTACCTCTGGGCGCTGGCGCAGGACGACAGGGGGACGATCTACGCCGGCGGCGGGAACGACGGGACGATCTACCGCGTCCTTCCGTCCGGCAAGTCCGCCGTCTTCTTCCGCGCCGAGGAGCCCGAGGTCCACGCGCTGGCGGTCGACGGCGCGGGGAACGTTTACGCCGGCACCGGCCCGAAAGGAAGGGTCTACAAGATCGCCCCCGACGGGAGCCGGGTCTGGGACTACGACACGGGAGAGGAGTACGTCTGGGCCCTGGACCTCGACAGGCAGGGTAACCTGTACGCCGTGACCGGCGACGAAGGGCGCCTCCTCCAGATCGACCCTCTCGGCCGCGGGCGGGTCCACTTCGACAGCGCCGAGACGCACATCCGATCCCTGGCCATGGACGGCGAGGGGAACCTGATCGCCGGCACCGACGGGCACGGTCTGGTCTTCCGGATCTCGCCCAAAGGGGAGGGGTTCGTCCTCTACGACGCGCCGCTCAACGAGATCGTCTCGCTGGCCCTGGCGCCCGACGGCACGATCTATGCCTCGGCGGCGGGGGAGAGCGGGCGCGGCGCGCCCCGCCCGGACAGGGCCGCGCCCCAGCCTCCGCCTCCCGCGCCGACCCCGGCGCCGCCCTCGCCGGAAGGCGGGCCGCCCTCGCCGCCCCAGCCGCCGGCCCAGGAGGCCCAGCCGCCGTCGCAGCCTCCGGCCCAGCCGCCCGTCGAGCAGCGGGTCCCGATCAGCATGGAGGGGAAGGTCCTGGCGATCTCGCGCGACGGGTACGCGCGCGAGGTGTGGTCCGGGAGCCAGGAGGCGATCCTCAGCCTGGCCCTGTCGCGGTCGGAGAGGCTGCTCATGGGATCGAGCGTGCAGGGGCGCATCTACGCCCTCGATGCCGAGGACGACGTCAGCGAGGTGGCGCGGGTCTCCTCGAGCCAGGTGACCTTCCTCCTGGCCCTCCGGAAGAAGGGACCCGCCGGCCGGCCGGGAGAGGCCGAGGTCGCCGTGGCCGGGAGCAATTTCGGCAGCGTCTTTCTCCTGGGGCCGGGGTTCGCGGGCTCCGGAACCTACGAGTCGCGGGTCCTCGACGCCAAATCCTTCGCCTCCTGGGGACGTGCCTCCTGGCGCGCCGATCTGCCGAAAGGGACCGGGATCGCCCTCGGCGCCCGCTGCGGCAACACCGAGGAGCCCGACCGGACCTGGTCCGACTGGCGGACGATCATCGCCGAGCCGCAGGGGTCGCTCCTCGATTGCCCGGCGTCCCGCTTCCTGCAGTGGCGCGCCGAGCTGACGTCCGGCGACCCGGCGCGCACCCCCGTCCTGCGCGAGGTGGCCGTGACCTACCTGCCGCGCAACCTGCCTCCCGAGATCCGCAAGGTGGAGGTGCAGGCGCCGGGCGTCGCCTTCCAGAAGGTGCCGTCCCAGCCCGGGCCCTCCCAGGACGCGAAGCCCGCCGGCTCCGCCTCCGACATCGAAGGGGGGGCGCGGAAGAAGCCGCGCCCCCAGTCGCGGCGCGGCTACGAGCCGGGGGCCCGGACCATCACCTGGCAGGCGAGCGATCCCAACGACGACGACCTGGTCTACGACGTGTACTACCGCTCCGTCGAGGAGAGGACCTGGAAGCCGATCCGCACGCGGATCGAGGAGGACTTCACGACGCTCGACAGCACGGCGATGCCCGACGGCACGTACGTCTTCCGCATCGTCGGGACCGACGCCCCCTCCAATCCTCCCGGCCAGGCCCTCATCACCGAAAAGCTGTCGGACCACTTCGACGTGGACAACACGCCGCCCCGGATCGAATCCCTCAAGGCCCAGGCGCAGGGCACGTCGGTGCGCCTGACGTTCGCGGCGACCGACACGTTCAACATCATCCGGGAAGTGGCCTACGCGGTGGACGCGGGGGATTGGATTCTCGCCTGGCCGGCCGACGGCCTCGCCGATTCGCGCGAAGAGCGCTACGAGCTGACCCTGGCCGCGCTGGCGCCGGGAGAGCACAGCATCGTCGTGCGCGCCACCGACGCCGCAGGCAACGTCAGCGCCGGCCGGACGGTGATCGAGGTCCCGTAGCCCGCACAGCCTCCCGGCTACTGAACGCTCCTCAGTCCCGCCTGAACCAGCGGAAGACCCGGGCGGCCCAGGGTTCGGCGGAGCCGAGGTGGTTCTCGCACTCCGCCGGGACGGCGTCCGCGATGAAGATCTCGCGCGCCGAGTCGGGGCAGCCCCAGCCGGCGATCTGGCCGGTTTCGGGATCGATCTCCTGCTCCACGATCCCCCCGGGCCTCTCCCAGCCCCGCCTTCTGTCGATGCCGGCGCGGGCGGTGAGCTGCGCCCAGATCGGCAGGGCCAGGACGGAGCCGCCCAGTTTGAGGGGGCGGTTGTTGTCGAAGCCGACCCACGTCAGGGCCAGGTAGTCCGGGTTGAAGCCGACGAACCAGTTGTCGCGCCCTTCGTCCGTCGTGCCGGTCTTCCCGGCGAACTCGCCTTGCACGCCGTGGGACCAGATCCCGGCCCCGGTGCCGTAGAGGACCACGTCGCGCATCAGGTCGAGCGTGAGGTAGGCAGCCTGCTCGCTGACCACCTTCTTCGACTCGCCGCGCGGGACGTCGATCACCTTTCCGTCGTCGTCCGCGACGGCGGTGACGGCCCACGGCCGGACGCGCGTCCCGAGGTTGGCGATCGGGGTGAAGGCGGCCGCCGCCTCCAGGGGGACGACCTCGAAGGTCCCCAGGGCGATGGAGGGGACCGCCTGCATCCTGCTCTCGATCCCGCAGCGGCGGGCCATGCGCACGACGTCCCGGAGGCCGATCATCTCGGCGGCCCGGATCGTCGGGACGTTGCGCGAGTACGCCAGCGCGTGGCGCGCGGTCACCGGTCCCTCGAACTCCTGGTCGAAGTTCTGCGGCGTCCAGGGCTCGCCGTTCACCTCCATCTCGAGCGGCGAGTCGTCCAGGACGGTGGCCGGGGTGAACTCCGCCTGCCCCAGGTCCTGCGCCTTCTGGAATCCGGCCAGGTAGACGAACGGCTTGAACAGCGAACCGGGCTGCCGGTGCGCCTGCGTTGCCCGGTTGAACTGGCTCTTCGAGTAGTTCCTGCCGCCGGCCATCGCCAGGATCGATCCATCCGAGGGGCGGAGCGCCACGACGGCCCCTTGGATCTCGCCGCCCGGCAGGGGACGGAGGTGGCGGTACTCCTTCTCGTACCGGCTCAGGCTGCGGTCGAGGATCGACTGGGCCCGCGCCTGCAGGAGCGGATCGACGGTGGTGAACACCCTGAGCCCCAGGTGCGAGGCGGGATCGCGCAGATACAGCCGCTGCAGCTCCTGCGCGACGTAGTCGATGAAATAGGGGGCCTGGCGCGGGTCGCTGGACGGCTCGGGGCGCAGCCGGAGCGGCGCGGAGGACGCCTCCTCATGGTCCTTCCGCGTGATGAAGCCCTCGTCGAGCATTAACCGCATGACCAGATTGCGGCGCTCCCTGGCCTCCTTCGAGTGGCGGT
>JACQNT010000032.1 GCA_016202915.1 Acidobacteriota bacterium | reverse complement strand
GCCGGCGGCGGGAGGCTCCGAGGGTCCAGGGTCCCGGCGGCCGGACGCCGCACGGGGAAAGTGAAGATGTAGAGCGGCTCGCCCAGCAGGTCGGCCGCACGGTCGCCCCGGGCGAGCGGGGCCCTCGGCACCCTCGCCGCGCCCTCACGCAGGGCGTACACGGGGCGGCGGCCCGGCGCTCCGCCCTCGGCCAGGACGTTCCCCCCCCGATCGAGGACCTCGACGTGCACCAGATCGCCGTCACCCGCGACGCCGTCGAGCAGGGGCTTCACGGCCCCGGCGCGCCCCTCCTCCAGCGCGTCGCCCGCGGCCAGGGCGAGGAGCCGCGCCAGGGCGACGCCCCGCCGGCGCATCGTCTCGAAGCCCCGCTCGTGGACCGTCCCGGCGCACAGGGCGATCACGCCGGCGCTCGAAGCGGCGAGAAGAAGCCCCACCGCAAGCACCAGCTTGTGGCGCAGGCCCGGGGCCCACCGCCACCGCGTCTCGTGCGTGTCCGATGTGATGATTTTTTCTCCGGCCATCGCGCGGCCCCATCGCCCGCCCCCCGTTCCGGCGCCGGCGGCCGGCCCCGACTCCCAGGCAGGGTGCGACGGGCCCCAATATAGGGTCCGGAGCGGGACGGGGCCACGCGTCCGGCCGGCCCCGGACGGAGGCACCTCTGGTGCCCGGAGATGCCTCGTGCACGCGGATCATTGACCTGCCGCGTCCGGCGGTGGTACAAGCGCCCGATGCCGACGGTGGTCCGCGTCCAGCCTAATTCCTGCGGCTTGCCGTGCGTCCCGACGACCCTCGAAATACTGGACGCCGGATCGACGCGCGTGACGGGCGGCTGTCCGGCCTGCCGGGAGGAGGCGGCCGCCTTCCGCGACGCGGGCCTTCCCTCGCCCCGGGAGGCCGGCGGGGACGCGCTGTCGGAGAAGATCGGCGCCGCGGCCGCGATCCTCCAGGAGGCCCGGGCCCCGTTCATCTACGGGCTGGGACGGAGCGCGACGGTGGTGGCGCGGCGCGCCGCCGCCCTCGCCGCGATCCTGGGCGGTGCCGTGGACATCGAAGGCGCGGACGTCGCCGGCGCCGACCTTCTCGCCCTTCAGTCGTTCGGCCTGCCGGGCGCGACCTTCGGTGAGATCCGGAACAGGGCGGATCTCCTCCTGCTGTGGCGCTGCGACCCGCGCGCCACGCACCCGCGCCTCTTCGAGCGGCCGTCCCGGACGCCTTGCGCCAGGATGGAGGCGCGGGTCGTGGTGATCGTGCCGGCCGGGACCGCGGCGCCGCCCGCCGGGGCGGGCGACGATCTGGCTGCGGGCGGCGCGGCTCACCGGGCGACGGACCTCGTGCTGCCGGCGTGCTCCGGGAGCGACCTGGGAATTGCCCTCTCCCTGCGGGCCCTCGTGAACGACATCTCGCCCGTGGGCGAGTCGATCGGTGGGGTGCCGCTCGCCGTCCTGCGGCAGGCGGCGGAGCGGCTGAGGCGGGCGCGCTACGCCGCCATCCTGTGGGACCCGGCGGCGACGGCTGGAGTGGGCGGCGACGCGGTCGCCCTCAGCCTGGCGCTCCTGGCGCGCGACCTGAACCGCCACACGCGCTGCGTCGCCCGGCCGCTCGGCGCCGGGGGGAACGTGGCCGGCGCTATGGCGGCGCTCGCCGCGGCGTGCGGGTATCCACGCGCGGTGTCGTTCGCCTCCGGGACTCCTCTGTACGGTCCCGGGGAGCATGACGCCGCGCGGATGATCGGCGAGGGGCGCGCCGACGCGCTCGTCCTCGTGGGGGCGCGCTCGCGGGGCGAGCGGCCGGAAAGCGATCGACCGGGGCGCCGCGATCGCGGCCGGGCAAGGGTCATCGCCATCGGGCCGCGGTTGCCGCGGGGGTTCGACGAGGCGGATGTATTCATCAAGACCGCCGTGCCGGGGATCTCGGCGCCGGGCAGCGCCGGGCGCGCCGACGGCCTGCACGTCGCCCTGCCGGCCGGGCTGCCCCCGGCCGGCCCGGCCGAGGAGACGGTCCTGGAGATGATCACGCTCCAGGTGCAGGCGCTGCGGAGATCGTCCCATGCTCAGGATCCGGAACGGCCGGATCGTTGACCCGGCGAACGGCCGGCGGGGAGAGGTCGGCGACATCTGCGTCGGCGACGGCAAGGTGGTCGACTCGCTCCCCGCCTCCGCCCCGGTCGTGCAGGCGCGCGGCCTGGTCGTGATGCCCGGCGCCATCGATCTGCACACCCATGTCGCCGGGCCGGCCGTCGGCGCGGCCCGCCTCCTCTGTCCCGAGGACGGCGGGCGCAACCTCCCGACGCTCTCCGAGACGGGCCGGCTTTACGCGCGCATGGGGTACACGACGATCATGGAGGCGGCCGTGGCGCCGGTCGCGGCCCGCTCTGCCCACGCCGATCTCGACGCCATCCCGATCGTGGACAAGGGGCTCTACATCCTGATGGGGAACAACGCGATCGCCCTGGGCTTCATCCGCGACGCGAGGCTGGACGGCCTGCGGGAGTACGTCGCCTGGCTGCTGGACGCGACCCGCGGCTTCGCCGTGAAGGCGGCCAACCCCGGCGGGGTGGAGGGATGGAAGTGCGGCGCGGTCGGCTCCGGCGGCGCGCCGGGCCCGAAGGCGACCGCCCTGGCTCACGGCCCCGGCCTGGACGACGAGGTGGCGGGGGTGACCCCGCGGCGCATCATGGCGGCGCTGGCCTCCGCCATCTCCGGCCTGGGCCTCCCCCATCCGCTCCACCTGCACATGAACGGGCTGGGCCTGCCGGGGAACGCCGCGCTCTCCTTGCAGACGATGGAAGCTCTGAAACAGTCCCCCGTCCATTTCACCCACCTGCAGTTCCACAGCTACGGGGGACGGACGCCGAAGGGGCTGCGCAGCCGGGCGGCCGATCTGGCCGGTTGGATCAACTCCCATCCCGCCGCTACCGTCGACGTCGGACAGGTGGTCTTCGGCCCCGCCGTCACGATCTCCGCCGACGCGCCGGCCCAGTACCGCCTGCACCGCGCCACCGGCCGGAAATGGTTCAACCTGGACCTCGAGGCCGAAACCGGGTGCGGCATCGTGCCGCACGTTTACCGCGAGAGCCACCTGGTTTCCGCCGTGCAGTGGGCGATCGGGCTCGAGATCTTCCTGCTGGTGGACGATCCCTGGCGCGTCTTCCTCTCGACCGACCATCCGAACGGCGGGGCGTTCACCAACTACCCCGCGATCATCCGGTTGCTGATGGACCGGCGCTTCCGCGCCGGCGTCCTGGCCCGGGTCCACGCGGGCGCGAGGGACAGGACGATCCTCGCCGGGATCGACCGCGAATACACCCTCGACGAGATCGCCATCGTCACCCGCGCCGGCCCGGCGCGCGCCCTGGGCCTCGCGAACAAAGGCCACCTGGGACCGGGCGCCGACGCCGACATCGTCCTGTACAACCCTTCGGACGACATCGAGGCGATGTTCGCCATGCCGGTGATGGTGATCAAGGACGGCGTCGTCGTGGGGCGCGAGGGGGAGATCGTGGAGGAGACCCGGGGGCGCACGCTGCACGCGGCGCCGCCGCGCGCCGCCGGCCGCGCGCGCGACATTTTCGAGAAGGGGATCCGGGAGGAGATCGAGGCGTACACGACCGTGGCGTTCGAGGACTATCCCGTGCCGGAGGGCGCGCTGCGGCGCGCCGAGGCGGTCCCGGCGCGGCCGCGGGACTGAAAGGCATGGAGATCGGCGGCACTCTCATCGAAGAGACCTACGCGGAGGCGTTCACGATGCGCGTCGCGCGGGTCGTGATCACCGCGGAGTCCAGGCGCTGGGCCACGATCGCCGGCCAGGCGATGACCGGGTTCGCCACCTCGGTCATCGGTTGCGGCTGCGAGGCGGGTCTGGAGGGGCCGCAGCCGGGCCGGACGCCGGACGCCCGGCCGGGCGTGCGGGCACTCCTGTTCGCCCGATCGGCCGAGGCACTGGAGGACCAGTTGATGCGTCGCGTCGGCCAGTGCGTGATGACCGCCGCCACCACCGCCTGCTACGACGACCTCCCGTCGGAGGAGACGGTGCGCGTCGGCGACCTCCTGCGTTTCTTCGGGGACGGGCACCAGGTGAGCAAGGTCCTCGACGGTGCGCTGGTGTCGGGACGGCCCCGGCGCCTCTGGCGCGTTCCCGTCATGGACGGGGAGTTCGTGGTGGAGGGCCGCTTCGGCGTCCGGAAGGGGGTGGCGGGCGGCAACTTCCTGGTTCTGGGGGAAACGCCGGAGGCCACGCTCGAGGCGGCGGAGCGGGCCGTCGCGGCGATCCGCCAGGTGCCGTGCGTGATCGCTCCCTTCCCGGGCGGGATCGTCCGGAGCGGCAGCAAGGTCGGATCGAGATACAGGAAACTGACCGCTTCGACCAACACCCCCTACTGTCCCACCCTCAGGCGCTCCGTGGAGACCGCCCTTCCCCGGGACGTCCACGCGACGCTGGAGATCGTCATCGACGGGCTGACCCTGGAGGACGTGGAGCGCGCGATGGCCGCCGGGATCCGCGCCGCCTGCGGGCGCGGGATCGTGCGCATCTCGGCGGGCAACTACGGCGGCAAGCTGGGCAAGCATCTAATACATCTGATGTCCCTCCTGGGACGGGAGTAGGGGATGCCGACGATTCTCAAGATGAAGCCGTCGGCCGAGCGCGCGAGGCTCCCCGCGGACGGATCCGCGCTCCGCCCGGATCGGATCGCCGGCCTGGGGCAGCGGGAGGCCGAGGACCTGCAGGTCCTCGTCGGGAACCGGCGCGAGCACCTCGGGGACCTCCTCGAGGTCGAGGGTGACGGGGCCGAGGAGATCGAGGTCGAGGGGGATCTCTCGCTCTGGGCCCGCGTCGGCGCGGGGATGTCGCGCGGCCGGCTGACGGTGCGCGGACCGGTCGGGCCGCGGGCGGGGTCGGGGATGCGCGGCGGCACGCTCGTCATCGAGGGGAACGCCGGGGATTACGCCGGAGAAGGGATGTGCGGAGGGCTGCTGCGGATCCGGGGCGACACGGGATCCCATCTCGCCGCTCCCCTGCCGGGCCGCGAGCACGGCGCCAACCGCGGCGCGATCCTGGTGGAGGGGAACGCCGGGGAGATGGCCGGCTTCCTGATGCGGCGCGGGACGATCGTCGTCGCGGGGGACGCCGGCCCCTGCGCCGGCTGCGCCATGCTGGCAGGGAGCCTGTTCGTCTTCGGCCGCATCGGGCCGGGCGCGGGGGCGCTGATGCGCCGCGGGACGATCGTGTCCCTGGCGCCGTGCGACATGCTGCCCGTCTTCCTCCCGACGGGCCGGTCCAGGCAGCCCTTTCTCAACCTCTACTACGACCTGATCGAGGCGGCCGGGATCGCCGTCCCTCCCGCCGCGCGCGCCGGCTCCTATCACCGCCATGTCGGAGATGCCTCGGGCTCCGGCAGAGGGGAGATCCTCGTTCTCGGGGGAAACGGATGATCGCCGGTCTCGATCGCATCCACACCGGAGCGGTGCGCATCGCCGACGAGATGGCGGAGCGGGCCGCGGAACTGGGCGTCGCCGTCTCGGTCCTGCCGAACGGGACGCGCCTGATCGACGCCGGCGTGGCGGCGCGCGGATCCCGGGAGGCCGGACGCAGGTTCGCCCTTGCCTGCATGGGCGGGCTGGGCCTGGTGAGGATCGACGAGCGCCGTCTCGGCCCCGCGACGATCGCGGAGGCGAGGGTGGCGGTCCCCGGGCCCCTGGTCGCCTGCATGGCGTCGCAGTACGCCGGCTGGAAGATCGAAAAGGGGAAATACTTCGCGATGGGATCGGGCCCGGCGCGGGCGATGGCGGCGGCGGAGCCGCTCTTCCAGCGCTACCCGCTCCGGGCGCGCTCGGACCGGACGGTCCTGCTCCTCGAGACGTCGGCCCTGCCGGGCGGCGACGTGGCCGACATGGTGGCGGAGCGCTGCGGCCTCCCTCCGGAGAGACTGACCCTGCTCGCCGCGTCCACCGGCAGCCAGGCCGGCTCGATCCAGATCGCGGCGCGCAGCGTCGAGACCGCGCTGCACAAGCTGATGGAGCTCGGCTTCGACCTGGCGACGATCGTCGCCGGGTCGGGGACCTGTCCGGTCGCCCCCCCCACCGAGGACCACCTGCGCGCCATCGGCCGGACCAACGACGCCGTCCTGTACGGGGCCGACGTGTCGCTCTGGGTCAGGACCGAGGACCGGGCGATCGAGACGGTCCTCGATCGGCTGCCCTCGTCCTCCTCGAAGGACTACGGCAGGTCGTTCTACGACCTGTTCCGCGAGCACGGCGATTTCTACAGGATCGATCCGCTGCTCTTCAGCCCGGCGCGCGTCACCGTCGTGAACGCTCCGAGCGGCCGCGTCTTCACCGCGGGGAAAACCGACGACGCGATGCTGATGCGCTCCTTCGGGATCGGCGGGAGGGGCTGACGCGCTCCCCGGGGGCCGCCGGGGCGGCCGGAGGAGACGCGCCGCGCGTCGGCATCCTCGCCACCGGCGACCGGTGGCACGCGGAGGCCCTGGCGGCCTCCCTGGGGGAGGCCGGCTGTGAGGCGGTCCGCGTGGACGGCCGGCGCCTCTCCGGCCGGATCGGCCCGTCGCCCGGCCTCTATGCGGAGGGTTGCGACCTCGAGGACCTCGATGCCCTGCTGGTGCGCTTCATCCCAGCCGGATCCGTCGACCAGGTGGTGTTCCGGATCGACATCCTGCACCTCCTCGCCGACCGCGGCCTCCCGATCGTCAACTCCCCCAGGGCGGTCGAGCGGACGGTGGACAAGCACTGGACCTCGCGCCTGCTGCGCGACGCCGGCGTCCCGACGCCGCGCACCGTCGCCGCCGAAGGGCTCGCGGAGGCGATGGAGGCGTTCCGGGAGATGGGGGATGTTCTGGTGAAGCCGCTTCTCGGGTCGGGCGGGCGGGGGATCTTCCGCGTCAGCGACCCGGACCTGGCCTACCGGTCGTTCCGCGCCCTGGAGCTGCAGCGGTCCGTCTTCTATGTCCAGGAGTTCGTGCCGCACGGGCGCTCCGACCTGAGGCTTCTCGTGGTGGATGACCGGGTCGTCGCGGCGGCGCGGCGCAGCGGCGACGGGTGGAAGACCAACGTGGCGGCGGGCGCCACGGCCACGGCGCACCGCCCGCGCCCGGAGGAGGAGGACCTCGCCCTGCGCGCCTGCCGGGCGGTCGGCGCCGACTATGCGGGGGTCGACCTCATCGAGGGCGAGGAGGGCCGCCTGCTCGTCGCCGAGGTCAACGGCATCCCGGGCTGGAGCGCCCTGCAGCGGACCACGCGCGTCTCTGTCGCCTCGGAGATCGCGCGCCTGGTGCGGGCGCGGATCGCCGACCGGCGCCTCGCGGCCCCGGGCCGCTGATGCGCGGTGTCGTCATCGCCAACCGTCATGGCGACTAGGCGGCCGCCTCTTCCCGCCGAGGCCCTGGTCGCGGCGGCCGCCCAGGCCGCCTGCCTGCTGGAGCTGACGGCCCCCAAGCCGGGGAACGCGCGGCCCGGGCGCGACCTCCCAGGCCTGGCCGCCATCGATCTCATCCTGAGCGCCGTCGCGATCGGCCCCGCCTTCCGGCGCCACGCCCGCGGCCGCGTCGGCCGCCTGATACTCGAGGGTGTCCGTGCCACCCGCCGGCACGTCCGGGCCAACACCAATCTCGGGATCATCCTGCTGCTGGCGCCGCTCGCGGCGGCAGCGCTCGCCGGCCTCGCTCGAGACCGGGGCCGCAGCGCGCGGAGCACCCCGGCCCCGCGCCGGAGACGAGCGCTGCGGCCGCGCCTCCGCGAGATCCTCCGCCGGCTGGATGTGCGCGACGCCAGGGAGGCGTACCGCGCCATCCGGCTGGCGCGGCCGGGCGGCCTCGGCCGCGTGCCCCGGCAGGACGTCGCATCCACCCCGACCGTCTCGCTCCTCCGGGCGATGCGCCTTGCCGCGGGGCGCGACGCCGTGGCGCGCGAGTACGCCACCGGTTTCGAGACGACCTTCACGGTCGCGCTGCCGGCCCTGCGCCGGCTGCGGGCGAGCCGGGTGCCCCTCCCGCGCGCCATCGCCCAGACCTGCCTGATCCTCCTGGCGGACCGGTCCGACACGCTGATCGCGCGCCGGCACGGGATGGCCGCCGCGCGCGCCGTGTCGCGATCGGCCGGGCGGGTCCTGCGGGCGGGCGGGGTGCTGACGCCGCGCGGGCGGCGTCTCGCCGCGGCCCTCGACCGGCGCCTGAGGAGAAGCAGGCCGCCCCTGAACCCGGGAGCGACGGCCGACCTCGTGGCCGCCTGCCTGTTCGCCTGGCTCGTCGAGCCTGGGCTTCAGCGGCCGAGCCAGCGCGGCAGGGCGGTGGTCAGGGCGGGGACGTAGGTGATGATGAAGACGCCGGCGAGGAGCACGAGCAGCATCGGGATGACGGACCGGTACACCTCGGGCAGTGGCTTGCCGAACCGGTAGGAGGCGAGGAAGAGGTTCATGCCGACGGGCGGCGTCAGGTACCCGAGCTCCATGTTCGCCAGGAAGATGATGCCGAGGTGGATGGGGTTGATCCCGAACGCCTCGCCTATCGGGGCGATGAGCGGGACCACGACCACGATCGCCGAGAAGATGTCCATCAGGCAGCCCACGATGAGCAGGAAGACGTTCAGGAGCAGGAGGAAGACCAGCGGCGAATCGATCGCGCCCTTCACCCAGGACACGGCGCGCGCCGGGACCTCGGCGTCCACCAGGTAGTTGGTGAACCCGAGAGCCACCCCCAGGATGAGGAGGACGCCCCCGACGAGGATGCCGCACTCAGTCATGACCCGCAGCACGTCCTTTTTGATCTTCAAGTCCCGGTAGACGCACGTCTCCACGATGAAGGCGTAGAGAGCGGTGAGCGCCGCCGCCTCCACCAGGGTCGCGAACCCGCCGAAGAGCCCGACCAGGACGACGACCGGCAGGAGGAGTTCCCACTTCGCCTCCCAAAGGGCGCGCCGCGCCTCCCGCGGATCGAAGCGCGTGGAGGGGACCCTGGACTTCGCCCCCTGGCGCCTGCCCCACCAGGCGGTGAGCCCGACCATCAGGATCCCCGGCAGGAACCCTCCGAGGAACATCCTGTCGATCGGCGTATGGGAGACGATCCCGTACAGGATCACCGGCAGGCTGGGAGGGAAGAGGAGGCCCAGCGATCCGGCGGCTGTCAGCAGCCCGAGCGAGTTCCTCTCCGAGTAGCGCTCGGCCAGGAGCACCGGCATCAGGAGCCCGCCCAGCGCCAAGATGGTGACTCCGGAGGCGCCGGTGAACGAGGTGAAGAAGGCGCAGACCAGCGCCGTGACGATGGCCGGGCCTCCGCGCACCCAGCCGGCCAAGGCGTGGAAGACGCGCACCAGCCGCCTGGACGCGCCTCCCTCCGCGAAGAAATACCCCGCCAGGGTGAAGAGAGGGATGGTCGGGAGCATCGGCGAGACCACCAGCCGGTACGTCTCGACGGGGATCGAGGCGATCGGCACATCCGCCGCCCAGAAGAGGATCAGCGCGGCCCCCCCGAGAGCGGTGAAGACGGGGGCTCCGAGGGCCGTCGCGGCCAGCAGGGAGATGAAAGCGGGGACCACGAGGCTCCCGCGGGGGACCGGCGGCCGGAGGACGATCCAGATGACCGCGCCGACCAGCAGCAGGGCCGCGAAGCGTCCCGGCAGCTTGTAGGACGAATGCCGGAGAAGGCGGATCGCCACCAATCCGAAGCCGATGGGGAGGATGAGCTGGACGACCCAGAGCGGGACCCGGCCGAAGAGCATGTTCCCGCCCTCCCTCTCGGCCAGGACGAACTGGACGCTCGCCAGGCAGAGAAGGACGCTGATCGCCGCGGCGGCCGATCCGCTCAGGATCCGGGCGGCCGACCGCAGCCGGCCCGGAAGGAGCGCCGCCCCCGTGGAGAGGGACAGGAGCCGCGCCTCGCGCGCCGCCAGGGCTCCGCCCAGCATCCCCACGACGAGCGTCAGGTGCTGGACGATGCTGTTGGACGCGGGGATTCCGGTGCCGATCGTCCCGCGCAGGGCGATCTCGGCGATCGGCAGCGCGGCCATGGCCCCGAGGACCAGCGACACGACGACGTTCTCGCCCTCGTGGAAGAAGCGGCGCGCCCCGGCGATCCGGCGCTCCCGCCAGGCCCGCTGGCCCGTCCCCCGGAGGATCCAGTGGCTCATGTCCCGGGGCGGGCGCCGGAGGCCCGGTATTCGTCGCGCAGGCGGCGCACCTCGTCGAACATCGCGACCGGCACGATCGTGCCCCGGATTTTCGGGTACGCCCCCTCGGCGGCCCTGCGCCAGGCCTCCTCGGTCCCGGGGCTCGCGGAGTGGATCTTGAGGCCCCGCTTCTTCATCGCCTCGACCGCCTCCTGGTTCGCGACGCGGATCTCGCCCTTGAGCCGGTCGCCCGCCTCCGCCGCCGACTTCATGAGAATCGCGCGGGCCTCAGGGGGAATCTTCTCCCATGCCTTCTTCATCATCACCGTCGCACCGACGAGCGGGGCCCATTTGAGATCCAGCATGTGCGGCGCCAGGCCGAACCACTGCGAGGCGAGGGCCAGCAGGGGCGTCGTGTCGAAGGCGTTGATCAATCCCGTCTGGAGGCCGGGGAGGATGTCGGTCGAGGCGAGCGGGATCGGCTGGAAACCCGCCGCTTTCCAGATCTCGAGGGCGCTGTTGTCCCCGGCCCAGACGAACAGCTTCATCTTCTTCAGATCCTCCGGCGCGGCGAAGGGCTCCTTCGCGAAGAACATGACCCAGCCGGCGTCGCCCCAGTTCAGGACGATGAAACCCCTGTCCTCCAGGCGCTTCTCGAGAACGGGCCTGAGCCGCTCGCGGACGTGGTCCAGCTCGTCGTACGACCGGAACATCATCGGGATCTGGAGCGCGGCCACCGCGTCGTCGATGTCCGCCAACCCGGCCGCGGTCAGCGCCGCCGCCTGGATCTGCCCGACGCGCATCTTGCGCACCATGTCCGGCTCGTCGCCCAGGACCCCGCCCGCGTAGATCCGGAGCGTCACCCCGCCCGCCGGCGCCTGCTTCCATTGCTCTCCCATGGCCCTGAAGATCTGGTGCCAGGACGATCCCTCGGGGGCCGCCGTGCCCATCTTGATGATCAGCCCGTCCTTTCCCTGGGCCATGGGCGGGCCCGGGATCGCGAGCACCAGGAGGCCGGCCAGCGCGAGGATGCCGGGGGCGCCTCCCCGGATACCGGGATGATCCGGACCGGAACTCATCGCCCCTCCCTCCGGGATGTCATTCCACGAATAACAGGTCAATTCGCGACAGGAGCCAGCGGGCCCGCCGCTGCATCACGAGGTTCGCGAGCCGCCACTCGGGCCGGGCGCCGGGGTCGAGCCGGAGAGCCCGCTCGAGGAGGGACACGAACTCCGCCCTGTCCTGGCTCCGGACCGACGCCGTCTCCGCCAGCGCCACCAGCGGGGCGGCCCGCAGTCCGCCCGACAGAATCATGGCGCGATCGAAATGCCGCCGGGCCCGCTCGATCGACCCGCCCATCGCCTCCGCGCGGCTCCCCTCGTAGGTGATCAGGAACTCGTGGATCGCGCCGTGATCATAGTCCGCGTCCCGATCGAGCGCCCGCCTGATGAGCGCCTCGATGACCGGCAGGTCGGCCAGCAGCTCCGGGTCGTCCTTGGACACGGAGATCGCCGCTCCCCAGGAGACGGCCGTCCAGTAGAGGAACGGCACGTCCTCCTTCGTGGCCTGGCCCAGGGCGGCCGCGCGGTCCAGGCGCAGCATCCGGTCGAACTCGGGGTGGGCGGCCTCGAGCCCGCGCAACCCGTAGGAGCGGGCGCGCAGGTAGAGCCGCCGCGACCGCGCCCGCAGCGCCGCGGCCGTCTCGAGGTCCTCGTCCTCCGCCGCGTTAGCGTCCTGCTGCACGAAGGCGTACGCGTACTGCGTGAAGCCGCTTGCCGCCGCCAGGAGCAGGCCGCGATGGCGCGGGCTCTGCTCCAGGAGGCTCTCGACCAGCTTGAGGCCGAACGGGACGGCGCTCCGGATCAGCTCGGGATCGTCATCGGAGGCGTAGGTCGTCCCGCTTTCCGCCAGGGCGTCACCGAGCCGGTTGATGGCGAACCTCTTGATGGAGCAGCCGACGCCGGACGCGAGCGCCAGCGCCACGACCATCGCGGGGAGCGCGCTCCTCGTCATCAGCCTGTCCGGATGTCGGCTCCCTGGTTCCAGCCGCGGGCCGGCAGGATCGTGGCCGCCGGGTCGGCCTGACGGAGGAGATCGAGGAGCCGCCGCTCCTCCGCCTCGTCGGCGGCGAGCGCGTACACGGCGGGGCCCCACGAGCTCTGGCCGACGCCGCAGGCGCCCGCCTCCCTGAGCCGGCGCACCAGGGCGTCGCCGGCCGGATGAAACGGCCCCTCCTGGACCGCCGAGAAGCAGTCTCCCACCAGGGCCTGGATCTCCGCCAGCGCCGCCCCGAACGAGGGCAGGTCGCGCTCCACGAGAGCGGGCAGGAGGCGCATCAGGACGAGACGCGCGATCCGATCGACCGCCTCGTCGGGCGCCGGGCCCAGCCGGCGGAACGCCTCCTCCTCCGCCTCGCCGCTGACCGTGCGGGTCGCGCCGGGGATCACGACGATGACCCGCCAGGCCTCGGGAAAGTCGAGGCGCAGCAGGAGCGGCGGCGCTGCGGCGCGCCGCTCGTCCGATGGGTGGCCCCCCTCCACGACGAAGCCGCCCCGCCGGAACAGGTGATACCCCACCCCCGAGCGCCGGGCGCGACCCATCACGCCGCACAGCTCGGAACCCGGCATATCGAGCCGGTGCAGGGCGCTGAGCCCCGCCGCCAGCGACAGCGCCAGCTGCGTGCCCGATCCGAGCCCGACGTGGGCCGGGATCGCCTCGACGACCTGGATGCGGGCGCCCGGCGGTAGGTCGAGACCGTCGAGGAAGCGCGCCGCCAGCCGCTCGACGCGCTCCGCCTCCTCCCCCTGGACGGTGAGCGTCGACGCCGGCTCCAGCGTCAGCCGGAACCGGGGCCGGGAGATCGCCATGCCCATACCGCCGAAGCGCCGCCCTCTCTCCCCCGAGGGATCGAGGAAGCCGAAATGCAGGCGTGCGTGGGACTCGACCTCAACGCGCATCCGTCCACCCCGCGATGTGGTCGGCGATGAAGGCGAACGCTTCGTGCTCCTCGGGGCCGCCGGTCTTGTCCACCAGGGGCCGGAGCCTCGCGACCTCCTCGAGCGCCCGCTGGCGCCCGAGAAGGCCCAGGCGCGTGGCGAGGATCGTCGCCTCGATCACCGCGTGCTTGGCGCGGTTCAGCCCGGCGAAATCGCGCCCCCGCCCTTCCGCCACGACGCGCGCCCAGAACCGGGCCCGCTCCTCGCCCAGGTCGCTCGACTCGACGACGAACTCCTTCCAGTGGCAGGCGTCCTCCAGGACCGCCCCGCGGACCTTCCGGGCGCTGTGGTGCGGCGGGATCGCGGAGGAGACGGCGCAGCGCGCGAACAGCAGCACGTTGTCCGTGAAGTGGACGACTCCCTCCCCCGTGTCCCGCAGGTTGTCGAAGGTCACGGCCCCCCTGAACGGACGCAGGAGGATCCTCTCCCCCTGGAGCGTGATGCCCATCGGGGCGAAGTTCAGCCGCCCCCGCGCGTCGCGCGTCGAGACGATCGTCTCAAGGATCAGCGGCATCTCAACCCGGCCCCGCTCCGGGTCCCCTCATCCGCCGCGGGCCTCGCGGTCGCGCTCCATCTGCACCTCCACGTATTGAACTTGATGGAGGACGAACTTGCGGACGCGCACGCGGGCCCTGCGCACGGGGAACCTGCCCAGCATGAGGTCGACGACGGACTTCGCCGCCGCTTCGACCAGGTGGAACGACCCCGATTCGAGCAGCCGGCGCACTTCCTCGCACACCTGCCGGTAGTCGATCGTCTTCCCGAGATCGCCCGTCCGGCCGGCCTCCTCCAGGTCGGTCCACAGATCGACGTCCACCTCGATCTTCTGGGGATCGCGGCGCTCCTCCTCCGTCACGCCGATGTGGCACGAGCACAGGATGCCCTTCAGGGACAGGCGGTCGATCGTCATCGCTGCGCCCTGCCCCGGGCCCCGCGCCCCCGCGCCGTCTCCGCGGCGGCCTTGCGGGGGCGCGCCGGGCGGCGGGCGTGGTCCCCCGCGTCCTCCTCCGCGTAGGTCAGGTAGCCCCAGTGCAGCGGCTCTCCCTGGATGTACTTCTTCCCGAGGCGGCGGGCCAGGTCGGCCTTCATCAGCTCGCGCCCCAGGTAGAAGGCGTGGGAGACGTCGCCGCCGATCGGGAGGCGCGGGAAGATGTCGCGGATGTTCGAGCCCTTGACGAAGCAGTCGCCGTTGAACACGTAGATCGACTCGCCGTCGGTCTCGATCCGGAAGTTCCGGTCGGTGAGCCGGCGCTGCATCGCGCGCAGCTCGGCCTCGGTGGGGCGCGTGGAGCGCGTGTCGCGCGTCGTCACCAGGCGGTCGTCGAACCCCTTGGGGAGCGTGGCCTGGCTCAGGGCGTGGTGCATCATCCGCCGGCCGCAGTCGATCTCGCGCACGCTGCCGCGGGCCCAGGCGGCCACCTCCGTGGTCAGGGCGTAGGCGATGTTGAGCTCGCTCATGATGCCCAGGAGGACCGCGTTGACTCCCGTCGAGTCGGCCTCGGTCAGCTCCGTCAGGTTCCCCACCCCCATGAGCATCTCCGCGTCGGGGAGGGCCTGCCGCGCCTCGCAGTAGCGCCGGATCGAGGCCGAGAAGCCGAAATGGATCGGGTCGAGGACCGGGTCCACGATGAGGCGGCCCGCCCCCCGCCTCCGGGCTTCCTCGACGTTCCGGTAGAGCGACGGCAGACCCTCGCCGTGGTCCGGGATGACCACCGGGACGGCGTGCCGCAGACGGCCGGCCAGGTGGATGTTCTGCGAGCTGAGGCTCAGGAGGAACTCGGCCCGCCCGGCATCGGCGGAGAGCGCCTCGTCCTCGTTGAACGTGTCGGCGCTGACCCTGTGGCCGTGGTCCCGGAGGAGCCTGACGATCCGGCCCAGGTCCTTGATCGGGTGCTCCGGCGAGCAGCCGAGATCGATGACGTCGGCTCCTGAATTGTGGTAATGGTCCGCCGCGCGCAGGATCTCCTCGTCGGAAAGCCCGTGGAGGTCGTTGATCTCCGCGAGGATGGTCAGCGAATACTCGCCGTCGGGCCGGTACGCCATCGCCGGGCGGCCGAAGAAGGCCGGCAGGTCACGGAGATCCTTGGGGCCCTTCAGGAAGGGGACCCCGAAGGACTCCGCCAGCGCCCCGGTGTCCGCCTGGCAGAGGCCCGGGAGGTAGACCGTGTCGCACGCCGGCCGCGGCAGGGTCGCCCTGAGATAGTCGGTCGTCATCAGGGCGGCCACCTTGATCCGCAGTGCTTCCACGCGCCACTCGAACCCCGCCCCGATCCCCTCGAGCGTCTTCCGCAGCGCCTCGCTGGCGAGTTGCCCGGTCACGAAGAGACAGCGCCGCGCTTCCCCGTCTCCCACCTGCCGGCCTCCGCCGGCTTCGTTCAGACCCATAGCCCACCGTGCACGTGCAGGATCGCCCCCGAGACGTAGCCGGCCCTGTCCGAGACCAGGAAGGCGACGGCCTCCGCCACCTCCTCGGGCCGCCCGAAGCGGCCCAGCGGGATCCGGCCCCTCCAGCGCGCCCGCTCCGCCTCGTCCCAGCCGGCGTAGCTCTCCGTCTCGATGAAGCCGGGGCCGACGGCGTTCACCCGGATGTTGTGGGGGCCCTCGGCGAGGGCCATCGTCCTGGTCAGCATCGTCAGGGCGGTCTTGGCGACGAAGTAGGCCGGCGCCTCGTGGGTCATTCCCGGGGAGACCTCCGCGTTGAGGGCGGAGACGTTGACGATGCATCCCCTTTTCCTCTGCCGCATGCCGGGGAGGACGGCGCGCGAGCACCAGAAGGCGCTGCCGAGGTTGCCGTCGATCATCCGGCGCCAATCTTCGTCGGAGGTCGCGGCGAGAGGCCGCTCCAGGAACGGGCCGACGTTGTTGACCAGGACGTCGAGGTGCCCCAGGCGTTCGAGGGCCTCCCGGATCAGGCGCTCGCACCCCTCGGGGGTCTCGACGTCGGCCCGCACGGCGAAGGCGCGGGGATCGAGGGCCCGCGCTTCATTCAGGGCCCCCTCCGCCGCCTGGCGATCATGCGCGTAGTTGAGGGCGATGGCGTACCCCTCGCGCGCCAGGCGCAGGGCGATCGCCCGCCCGATCCCGCCCGTGCTTCCCGTCACCAGGGCCGCCCCGGTCTTCGCCACCATGCCGCTCTCGCTTCGGGCCTGCGCTTGCATTGCGGAGTGTTGAGCGAGAGCAGCTTACCACGATCAACGGGGCGCGGATAAGCCTTGACGGGCGGAGGTTTCGGCGGAGAGAAGGAGCCTCCTGACCCTTCCCGCGCGCGCCGCGATCTCGCGGCGGCAGTCATCAGGCGAAGCGCCCCCGGCCACGATCGTGCAGACCGGCTGCCCTCGGGCGATCGGCTCCCCCCGCACCGGGATGTCGCGGCAGCCGAGACCGGAGAGGGCCTCCGGATCGCTCCCTTTCAGGTTTCGGTCGGCGTAGAGGATCCCCTTGCCGAGAAAGCGCGCCCGCGCCTGGCGGCGGCGCTCCCGGGGGCCGCCGGTCGCCTCCGTCGCGGTCCGGGGGAGGCTCCCCTCCAGCGCCCGCAGGTGCAGGTCGAAGAAGCCGCGGCCCGAGATCTCCTCGAGGAGTTCCATCGACGCGGTGTACCTGGGATTGACCTCGATGATGCGCGGAACACCGGCGGCGACCACGAAGTCGAGGCCGTTCAGCCCGCGCAGGCCGAACCGGCGCGTGATCTCCTCCGCCGCCGCCGCCAGCGTCGCGAGCGCCCCCGGCGGCACCAGCGCATCCGGCGGCCCCGCGATGTTCCCGCCGTAGCGGAAGCCGGATCCTCCCAGTTCCCTCCAGCCCGGAATCTGCTCCGTGACCCCAAGGAGCAGCGCCCTCGCGCCATCGGCGAGGAACGCGGCCGATCCGACGGGGCCCGGCAGGAACTGCTGCATGTAATGCCCGCGAGGACGCCTTTCTCCTTCGGCCGCGCCTCTCACCCCGCCCCCGCCTCCGGACCGGAGCGGCTTCCAGAGACAGCGCACGCCCCGCGGCCGCTTTGCGGCCGCGGCCCCCGTCCAGGTGGCGGCATGCGGGATCCCCGCGCGGCGCAGGAAGGGGAAGAGGACGGCGGGATCGCGGACCTGGCCGACTTCGGCGGCGCCGTTTCCGAGGACGGCGCCGCGCGCCTGCAGCGCGCGCAGCAGCCGGGGCCGGTTCTCGAGCCCCCCCGCGTACGCGAAGGCGTCCCAGTCGAGCTCGAGGGCGGCGCGCGCCAGGGCGAGGGCCGATCGGGCGCGCCCCAGGTCGCGTCGCAGCGACAGGGCGCGCAGGGGCGGGCGGTCGCGCCGCGCCCACGCCAGCGCCAGGAGGTCGGCGTCGCCGAAGTAGTCGAGCGCCAGGAGGCCGCCCGGAAACCGGCGCGGCGCGAGGCGGCCGCTCGCCGCCGACTCCGCCAGGGCGCGCACGCTCACGCCCAGAAGGAGCAGGCGCGGCGCCGCGGCACGCGTCATGCCGCTACCGCGCGGCCAGGATCTCCTCCGCCCGCCGGCGCGCCTCGTTGCTTGCGATCACGGGCGGGGGTTCGGCGGCGAGGAGATCCTTCAGGAAGGAGGCCTCCGCCTTGAACTTGAGGTCCCCGACCGCCAGGGCGCCCAGGGCGAAGATGCCCGGCGCGATCTCCGTCCCGTCGTCCTGCGGCTTGATACCTTCGATGCCGGGCGGCGGGACGGCGTTGACATCGGCGACGACCTTGGGACCCCGAAGCGATTGCACTCCCTGGCGCGACAGGAGCTGCGCCCCGGCCGCGCCGGTCGCGAGGATCACGTCGGCCTCCCTCGCGGCCGCCGCCAGATCGGCTTCCGCGGGGGCCGCGCGCGGCTCGACCTGGACCTTGAACAGCGCGGCGATCTCGCGCGCAGCCCGCGCCGCCGCCTCCGGGCGCCGGGAGGTCAGGACGACGCGCGCGCCGTCGCGGGCCGCCATGGCCGCCGCCGTCCTCCCCACGCCGCCGGTCCCGGCGGCCACCAGCACGCTGAGCCGGCCGATCGCGCCGAGGCCACGGCCCCTGCAGAGCGCCGCGACCTTCGCCAGGAGGGCCGCCGCCGTGGTGTACCCGCCGCGCGGGTCGAGCATCAGACCCAGGGAGAACGGTGGGAAGAGGGCCCGGCGCGCCGCCTCCAGCATCGCCTCGCCCTGCGACAGATCCGAACCCGAGAAGAAAATGGATGAGAAGCGCGCCCCCTTCGGACCGCGCGAGAACATGATGTCCTGGACCAGCCCGGCGACCATCGAGGTCTCGACGCCCGCGTACGGGATCACGGCGTCAAAGCCGGCGTCGTACGCCATGTTGAGGTCGAACGGGCTGACGCGCGGGTCGGACGACATGAGATACAGGAGGCGCTTTCTCTCCGCCACCTAGGAGCCTGTCCCCTCAGGCGAAGGGATGCTTCGCCTTGTCCTTCCCCGCCAGGACGGCTTTCACCGACGGCTCGCCCTTCATGGCGCGGGCGATCGCCTCCTTGGTGGCCCGGTAGTTGTAGTCGAAGATCCGCTTCTTGTCCGCGGCCTCCCAGTGGATGAACACGCCGACGACGCACACCAGGTTCTCCGCCTCCGCCTGCGGTATGATGTTGTCCGCCACGGAGTCGGCCACCGCCTTGGCGACGGCGGCCTGGGCCGGCCCGAACATCAGGAGCGCCTGGTTCGCTCCCTTGATCGTCACCTTGTTCATCATGACCGTCGCCGGCTTCGCGATCAGGTTCGGCTCGAGGACGGCCAGAAGGGCCGTGTGCCCCTGGTTCTGGTTGACGAGGGCGTTGGCGAAGGCGTTCCCCACCGGCCCGTTCTTCGGTCCGATCAGGAGGTCGATGTGGGCGATCTCGTTCCCCTCTCCAACCAGCGATTCACCGATCAGGATGTCCTTCATGCGGCTGCCTCCTTCAACGTGAGATGCCGGGGCCGCGGCGCCCCCGGCGCGCGTCGGCGCGGGGCCGGCCCGCGTTGCACCCTTGAGTCCGTTTCACCGCCTGACTTCGATGCGCACCCTATCTAGCACACCGCGCGAAGGGAGGTCAATCCGACCTCTCCTCCTGGCCAGCGTCGCCGACGCCGGGGAGGCGACGGTCGCCCTCGAGGCCGGCGCCGACGTTCTCGACATCAAGAACCCGCGCGAGGGATCGCTGGGGGCCTGTCCGCCCGCGACCGTGCGCGCCATCGTCGCGCTGCGGGACGCGCGGGCCCGCCCCGTTCGCGTCAGCGCGGCGCTGGGGGACGCGCCGGACCTCCCGGGCACGCTCGCCCTCGCAGCGGCGGGCGCCGCCGCGTGCGGCGTGGACTACCTGAAGGTCGGCCTGCGCGGTGTGCGCCGTGAGGACGACGCCGTCCGGCTGCTGCGCGCGATCGTGCGGGCGGCGCGCGAGGTCGCGCCCGGGGCCGGGGTCGTCGCCGCCGCCTACGCGGACGCCGCCGAGATCGGATCGCTCCCGCCCGGGGCGCTCCCCGCCGTGGCGGCGCGCGCCGGCGCGGCCGGGTGCCTCGTCGACACCCTGCGGAAGGACGGCAGGACCCTCTTCGATCACCTGCACCGCGAGGACCTTCGCCGCCTGGTCTCCGACTGCCGGCGGCGCGGCCTTCTCTGCGCCCTCGCCGGGTCTCTTTCGGCCGCCCACCTCCCGATC
>JACQNT010000040.1 GCA_016202915.1 Acidobacteriota bacterium | reverse complement strand
GACCTGGCGCGCCGCGGCAAGCTGGATCCGGTCATCGGCCGCGACGAGGAGATCCGCCGCGTGGTCCAGGTGCTGTCGCGCCGCACGAAGAACAACCCGGTCCTCATCGGGGAGCCGGGCGTCGGGAAGACCGCCATCGTCGAGGGGCTGGCGCGCCGCATCGTCGACGGGGACGTGCCCGAGGGGCTCAAGAACAAGGAGACCGTGGCGCTCGATCTGGGAGCGCTGGTGGCGGGGACCAAGTACCGCGGCGAGTTCGAGGACCGCCTGAAGGCCCTGCTCCGGGAGATCGAGCAGAGCGACGGCCGGTACATCCTGTTCATCGACGAGCTGCACACGCTGGTCGGCGCCGGGGGCGCCGAAGGGGCGGTGGACGCATCCAACATGCTGAAGCCGGCGCTGGCGCGCGGCGAGCTGCGCTGCATCGGCGCCACGACCATCGCCGAGTACCGGAAGCACCTCGAGAAGGACGCGGCCCTGGAGAGGCGCTTCCAGCCGGTCCTGGTCGGCGAGCCCGGGGTGGAGGACACCCTCGCCATCCTGCGCGGGCTGAAGGAACGCTACGAGGTCCACCACGGCGTGCGCATCAAGGACGCCGCCCTCATCGCAGCGGCCGCACTGTCGCAGCGCTACATCGCCGATCGGTTCCTCCCGGACAAGGCGATCGACCTCATGGACGAGGCGGCCTCCAGGCTCCGGATCGAGATCGACTCCCTGCCCCACGACATCGACGTCCTGGAGCGCCGGGCGATCCAGCTCGCCATCGAGCAGAAGGCCCTCGAGAAGGAGAGCGACCCGGCCAGCCGGTCGCGCCTGGACGAGATCACCCGGGAGCTGGCCCGCCTGCGGGAGGAGAGCGACGCCCTCAAGGCGCGCTGGAAGACCGAGAAGGACGCGATCCAGGAGATCCGCGCGACCAAGGAGGCGATCGAGCAGACGCGCACCCGGGCCGACCAGGCGGCCAGGACCGGAAGCCTCGAGGAGGCCGCCAGGCTGCGCTACGGCGAGCTCGCCGATCTCGAGAAGAAGCTGCGCCAGGCGAACGAGCGGCTCGTGGCCCTGCAGGGGGGCCGCCCGATGCTCAAGGAGGAGGTCGACGAGGAGGACGTGGCCGCCATCGTGTCGCGCTGGACCGGCATCCCGGTGAGCAAGATGCTCGAGGGGGAGGTCCAGAAGCTGCTGCGCATGGAGGACCGCCTGCGGGAGAGGGTGGTCGGCCAGGACGAGGCGATCCGCCTGGTCAGCGACGCGGTGCGGCGCGCGCGCGCCGGGCTGAGCGACCCCAACCGGCCCACCGGATCGTTCCTGTTCATGGGGCCGACCGGCGTGGGAAAGACCGAGCTGGCGCGGGCCCTCGCGGAGTTCCTGTTCGACGACGAGCGCTCCATGATCCGGATCGACATGTCGGAGTACATGGAGAGGCACGCCGTGGCCCGGCTGATCGGGGCGCCGCCGGGGTACGTCGGCCACGAGGAGGGCGGGCAGCTCACGGAGGCCGTCCGCAGACGCCCCTACTCCGTCGTCCTGTTCGACGAGATCGAGAAGGCCCATCCGGACGTGTTCCACACTCTCCTACAAATCCTCGAGGACGGCCGGCTGACGGACGGGAAGGGCCGGCTGGTCGATTTCAAGAACGCCCTGATCGTGATGACCTCGAACCTGGCGGGCGCCCTCATCCAGGCCTGGGAGGGGAAGGACCGCGACCGGCTCAAGGAGCGCATCGAGGCGGAGCTAAAAGAGCACTTCAAGCCGGAGTTCCTGAACCGCATCGACGAGGTCGTCCTGTTCAACAACCTCACCCGGGCAGATCTGATGCAGGTGGTGGACATCCAGGCGGGCCGGATCTCCCGGCTGCTGCAGCAGCGGCAGATCCGCCTGGAGATGACCCCGGCGCTGCGCTCCCGCCTGGCCGAGGTGGGGTACGATCCCGAGTACGGCGCCCGGCCGCTCAAGCGGACCCTGCAGCGGATGGTCCTGGACCCGCTGGCCCGCCTCGTCCTCGAGGGACGCTTCGCGCCGGGGGACGCGGTGCGCGCCGACCGGTCGAAGGACCGGGACGAGGTGATCTTCGAGAAGGCGCCGGACCCGGAGGCGGTGGCCCACGCCGGGCGGCGCCGGCGCCCTTGACGCGAGGAGGAACGACGATGAAGAACTGGGACCCCTTCCGGGACCTGATCTCACTCCAGGAGCAGATGAACCGCCTCTTCCAGGACACCATGTCGCGCCAGCAGGGGCAGGAGAACATCGAGGCCGGCCAGTGGGTGCCGGCGGTCGACATCTTCGAGGAGAACGACCGCATCGTCCTGCGCGCCGACTTGCCGGGGATCGAGCAGGACGCCATTGAGCTGCGGGTCGACGACGGCGTCCTGGTGATCAGGGGGGACCGCAGGCTCCCCGCCGACGCCAGGCGCGAGGACTTCCACCGCGCGGAGCGGCCGCACGGCACCTTCGTGCGCTCCTTCGGCCTGCCCGGGAACGTGGACCCGGGCGCCATCCGCGCGGCGCACCGGAACGGCGTCCTGGAGGTGATCCTCCCCAAGAAGCAGGAGGCCAAGGGGAAGGCCATACGGGTGGACATCAAGTGACCCCCGCGGCGGCCGGCCCGTGATCTGGAGGCCGGCGATCGGCTGCGGTACAATACCGGGTGGCCCGCGCGCCGCGCGGGGCCACGGAACGCCGGACACGAGGAGACGCACACGACGATGAACACGCTCAAGACAGCCTTTTTCCTGGGACTTCTCTCGGCCCTGATCGTCGCGATCGGCGGCACCTTCGGAGGACAGCGGGGGATGATCCTCGCCCTCGGGATCGCGGCGGCCATGAACTTCTTCAGCTACTGGTTCTCCGACCGGATCGTCCTCGCCCTCCACCGGGCGCAGCCGGTCAGCCGCGAGCAGGCGCCCCGGCTGTTCGAGATCCTGGAGCGCCTCACCGCCCGCGCCGGCCTCCCGATGCCGCGGGTCTACGTCCTCCCCGAGGACGCGCCCAACGCCTTCGCGACCGGCCGCGATCCGCACCACGCCGCCGTCGCCGTGACCCAGGGGCTGATGCGGCTGCTCAGCGCGGAGGAGCTGGAGGGGGTCCTGGCGCACGAGCTGGCCCACGTCCGGAACCGGGACATCCTGATCAGCTCGGTGGCCGCGACCCTGGCCGCCGCGATCATGGTGATCGCCCACATGGCCAGGTGGGCCGCGTTCTTCGGCGGCACCAGCCGCGACGACCGCGACGGGATGAACCCGATCGCCCTGCTGGCGACGGCGATCCTGGCGCCGATCGCCGCGACGCTGATCCAGCTGGCGGTCTCCCGCTCCCGCGAGTTCCAGGCGGACGCGAGCGGCGCCGAGATGACGCGCAACCCCTACGGCCTGGCGAACGCCCTGCAGAAGCTCGAGGACTACGGCAAGAGGATCCCGATGAGCACGGCGGGGCCCGCCTCGAACCACCTGTTCATCGTCAAGCCGTTCACGGGCCAGGCGCTCCTGAGCCTGTTCAGCTCGCACCCTCCCATCCCCGAGAGGATCCGCCGCCTGCTGGGCCGCTGAGGGGCCGGCGCGCATCGGGAGGGCCGGCCGGGGACACGCCGGGGGCGCGCCCATCGCCATGAAAGACGGACGGGAAACACGGCGCAGCAAGGAGAACGGCCGCGAGGCCGCCGCCTTCAAGATCATCGACAGGCGGCCGGCCACAGGCGCGGGCTCGACGCCGGCGGGCGAAGGCGCCGCGGCGGAGCCCCGCTACCCCACCTTCGTGGAGGAGCTGAAGGCCCGCGCCGAGGAGGCGGAGCGCCGCACGCGGGAGATCGCGGCGGCCTACCGCAGGGTCGAGGAGGAGCGGGACGCCTTCCGCGAGCGCCTGGCGCGCGACCTGGAAAGACGCGTGGACATGGCGCGCGCCGCCTTCCTGCGCAAGGCGATCGAAGTGCTCGACGACCTGGACCGGGCGATCGCCGCGGCCCGCTCCGGGACCGGGGCCGCGCCCCTGCTCGAGGGGGTCGCGATCATCCGCGACCGCCTCCTCCAGGCCCTCGCCT